>JAISCK010000124.1 GCA_031265635.1 Spirochaetaceae bacterium | reverse complement strand
AACCGTTTCGGCGGATTTTCCCTCCGTCGGCTCTTTTCGCTCCGGTACGTGCAACCCCCGTCTGAATGTTTTCGTCGGCATCTCTTACCTCACATGAAAGCTGATTTGGGTTTCGTATCATACTATCCTATGCTTTTATAAATTGCGCGTCAAGTAAAAGGCCATAAATAAAAAAATATAGAATTGAATAATTTCAAATGAATGTTAGTTTAATATAACAACACCGCGGCAAAACAGCCGTTATACGCTAAACAAGTCCGGCTTCTTATCTTGAAAGTTCCGCAAGGGGAATGAGCCTGGGGGCTTTCTCGTCACCTTCAATTTTGGCAAGCTCTTCCATGAGTTCCCTGCCCCGCTTTGAAAGTTTGGCCGGTATCTGTACCATAAGTTTGATGTGGAGATTTCCCCGCCGGCCCGAAGAGGGAACGCCCTCGTCGCGGATGCGGAGCATTTTGCCGTTTTGTATGCCGGAGGGAATTTTTATTTTGATGGTTTTTCCCTCAAGGGTTTGAATCTGAATCTCGGCGCCCAGGGCGGCCTGGGTTACGGATATGGGAACAGCGCAGTAAAGATCAAGGCCGTCCCTTTCAAAATATTCGTGGGGCTTTACCCGTATAAACACATACAGGTCACCGGGCGGCCCGCCGTTGGGACCTGAGTCTCCCTGCTTGGGAATCACCACCCGCTTGCCGTTTTCCACGCCGGGGGGAATCGTAACCATAATTTTCTGGCGCTTTTTTCTCGTTCCCGTGCCGCCGCATTCCGGGCAGGGATGTTCAATCACATAGCCTTCGCCGCCGCAGTTGGAACAGGGCGTTGATATCGAAAAGAAGCCCTGGCTGCGCCGTATCTGGCCGGTCCCCTGGCAGGAAGGACACACCTTGCGCCCTCCCGTGCCGTTGGAGGCCCCCGAACCGTTACAGGACGAACAGGACTCATTGCGGCTGTACTGGATTTCTACCTTGGACCCGAAGACCGCGTCCTTAAAGGGAATCTCGATGTCATAGCGGAGATTGTCGCCCTGGCGTACACCGCCCCGGCCCGAAGCCCTGCGGGAAGAACCGCCGAAAAAGGTGTCAAAAATGCCGGAAAAATCACCGCCGAATATATCCTCAAAGCCGTGGAAGGCAGAGGCAAAGTCCTGGGCATTGCCCGGCCCCATGCCCTCAACTCCGGCAAAGCCGAACTGGTCATAAGCCTGGCGTTTGTTGTCATCGGAGAGAATCTCATAGGCTTCGGTAGCCGCCTTGAATTTCTCCTCAGCCTCTTTGTTGCCCGGATTCTTGTCGGGATGGTATTGAATCGCGAGACGCCGGTATGCTTTTTTTATATCATCCTTGGACGCGTTTTTGGCCACACCCAAGACATCGTAGTAGTCACGCTTCGCCACAATAGCATCCCTTAAAGGCCCTTGCCGCTCTTGTCAGGCAGCTTGTCCGGCTGCCCGGCAAGTCTATTTTTTATCGTCGTCAACGACTTCGTAGTCCACATCCTCGGCGCTCTTGGTTTTGGGACCGCTGTCCGGTGAAGGGCCGGGGTTTCCCGCATCCTGCTGGCCCGGACCCGCCTGGGTCTGCTGCCGTGAGTATACCTCTTCGGCAATCTTGTACGAAACCTGCTTGAGCGCTTCGGTCTTGGCCTTGATGGCCTCGGCGTCGCCTGATTCCAGGGCCTGCTTGAGCTGGGCTATGGCTTCCTCGGCCTTTGCCTTGTCGGCGGCATTGACCTTGTCGGCGAGGTCCTTGATGTTCTTCTCGGTGCTGTAAATCATGGTGTCCGCTTCATTGCGGGCCTCGGCCTTTTCTTTTTCTTTTTTGTCTTCTTCGGCATGAAGCTCCGCTTCCTTGACCATGCGGTCTATGTCCTGGTCATTTAAGCCCGAAGAACTTTCAATGCGTATCTTCTGTTCCTTGCCCGTGCCCAGGTCTTTGGCCGACACATGGACAATGCCGTTGGCGTCAATGTCAAAGGTAACTTCAACCTGGGGCACCCCGCGGGGCGCGGGAGGTATGCCCACAAGGTCAAAGCGGCCCAGGGTGCGGTTCTGGTTCGCCATTTCGCGTTCACCCTGGAGTACCTGGATGGAAACCGCTGTCTGGCCGTCGGCCGCCGTAGAGAAAATCTGGCTCTTCCTGGTGGGAATCGTGGTGTTCCGGGGAATGAGCCTGGTCATGACCCCGCCCAGGGTTTCGATGCCCAGGGAAAGGGGCGTTACGTCGAGAAGGAGCACGTCTTTGACATCGCCGCCGAGTATCCCGCCCTGTATGGCCGCGCCTATGGCTACCGCTTCGTCGGGGTTGACTCCCCTGTTGGGTTCTTTCTTGAAAAGGTCCTTGACTATCTGCTGCACCGCGGGAATTCTCGTCGAGCCTCCCACAAGTATGACTTCGTCAATCTGATCCGCGTTCAGGGCGGCGTCGGAAAGGGCCTTCTTGCAGGGCTCTTTGGACCTTTCAAGCAGATCGCTGACCATTTGTTCAAACTTTGCCCGTGAAAGGGACTTTTGCAGATGCTTGGGACCTGACTGGTCGGCGGTGATAAAGGGCAGATTTATCTCGGTGGTCTGCGTGGCCGAAAGTTCAATCTTTGCCTTTTCGGAGGCTTCCCGCAGACGCTGGAGGGCCATGCGGTCCTGGCCGAGGTCTATGCCGGTATCCTTTTTGAATTCGGCGATGAGCCATTCGAGTATCTTGAGGTCAAAATCATCGCCGCCCAGGTGGGTATCGCCGTTGGTTGACTTTACCTCGAACACGCCTTCGCCCAGTTCAAGTATGGAAACATCAAAGGTGCCGCCGCCAAGATCGTATACGGCGATGGTTTTTTCTTTCTTTTGATCTTTGTTGAAGCCAAAGGCCAGCGAAGCGGCCGTGGGCTCATTGATAATGCGCTTGACCTCAAGGCCGGCTATCTTGCCCGCGTCCTTGGTCGCCTGCCGCTGCGCGTCGTTAAAATACGCCGGCACGGTGATGACCGCCTCGCTCACCGTCTCGCCCAGATAATCCTCGGCGGTCTTCTTCATTTTTTGAAGCACGAAGGCGGAAATTTCCTGGGGCGAATAGCCCTTGCCGTCTATATCAACCCGCACATCATCACCCTGTTCCACAACGTGGTAGGGGACGCGCTTCATCTCGTTGCTTACTTCCGAATAACGGCGGCCCATAAAACGCTTGATGGAATAAACGGTGTTTTCGGGATTGGTAATCATCTGGTTCTTGGCGGGCTGGCCTGTAACCCGCTCGCCCTTACTGGTGAATCCGACAATGGACGGAGTGGTCCTGCCCCCTTCGGAATTCTGAATTACCACCGGTTCGCCGCCTTCCAGGACGGCCACGCAGGAATTGGTTGTGCCTAAATCTATTCCAATAATCTTTCCCATAACGGACTCCTTTCTGCATTATGCATGCCTTCAATATTAAATATACTAAAAATACCGCGCTTTACGGCATTACTGTGAAACCCCTTTGTCCCCGTCCTCAGCCGCGTCAGGGGCCTTGTCTATGGGCATGAGCACCTTTACCTTGGCGCTCCGTATAACCCGGTCTTTCAGCAAAAAACCCTTGAGAAAATCCTCGGCCACCGTGGGCTCCGTTACTTCGGCGTTTTTTTCCATCATGATGGCCTCATGGCGGCCCGGATCAAAGGGAGCGCCGGCGGAATCAAAACGGACCAGGGCCCATTTGCTTTCAAGCTGGGAAACCAGCCTTTTCTCTATCATGCCTATGCCTTCGTAAAAGCTGTCAAAATCCCGGGAACTTTCGGCCGACTTTATGGCCCGCTCAAAATCGTCAATCACCGGAATAAGGTCAAGGAGAAGATTCTGGTTGGCAAAATCTATGGCGTCCTGCTTTTCCCGGTTCATGCGCTTGCGGAAATTCTCAAAATCAGCGGCTTTTCTGAGGTACTGGTCGTTAAGGTCCGCCAGGGCGGCGGTAAGGGCGGTTATCTGTTCCTCCGGAGCCGGAGAGGCATCCGAAGGGACCTGGACCTCCGCGTTTTCCGGGGCATCGACGCCGCGGAACTCCTGGGCTGAATTTTGTTCCTCCGAGGCGGCGGAACAGACTTCTTCCTGAGCGTCATGCTCGTGGGGCCTGTGTTTCGACATGAAAACTTCCTAATTATCCGGGGAACCCATAATTTTCGAGTTTTATAACTCCCCTATTGTTAAAAAATAAGGAAGAACAGGGCAAAGGTCAAGGAAAAACACAAAAACCATGCCTTTTTCGTACTCTTTCCCTCATTGACTAGGGTTTTAGCTTAAAGTATGCTGAAAACAATATGAAGATTTGGCTTAAATTACTGATAGGCTCCCTGCTTGGCGTACTCCTGGGCTTTCTCCTGCCCGGCGAGCATGAACTGATACAGTCCGGCGTGCTTTGGCTCCAGGAACTCGCCATACAGATAGGCCGTTACGCCGCCGTGCCCATGCTCTTTTTTGCCCTGACCATAGCCATTTACGAGTTGAGACAGGATAACCGCCTCTGGGGCCTGGTCCTGAAAACCCTTGCCTTTATCCTCGCGGGAACGGTTTTTATGGTTTCCCTGGGGATACTCGTCATCTTTATTTTTTCCCGAACAAGAATCCGCATCTCAATGGCCGAACAGCAGGAACTCATATCCCTGTATTTAAGCGACGCCGTAAAGGATATTTTTCCTTCGAATATGCTCTCTGTTCTCGGGCAGTCCGGGCTCTACCTGCTCCCCGTCGCCGTGCTGGCCTTTTTTCTGGGCATGGGCCTTTCCTATGACCGGAACTATACAAAGCCGGTCATCTCCCTGGTGGATTCTCTGTCCCGTATTTTCTATCATATAGCGTCGTTTTTTTCTGAAATCCTCGGGCTTATCATCATAATCCTTGGGGCCTACTGGTCGTTCCGGTTCCGTGACGCGCTCAGGGCCGATTTCAGGGACCTGCTGCTGCTCATCGGTATTTTCAGCATGGTTTTGGGTTTTGCCATACTCCCGGCCTTTCTCTACCTTTTGCGGCCAAAAACCAACCCCTGGAAAATACTCTACGGTTCCCTGGGCGCCGCCATCACCGCCTTCTTCTCCGGCGACATGAACTTTACCCTGCCGGTTTTGTTCAGGCATACCCGGGAAAACCTCGGCGTCAGGAGGCGGGCCAATACGGTGATCATAACCCTCTTTACCAGTTTTGGCCGGGCGGGAAGCGCCATGATAGCCGCCATGGCCTTTATCGTCATCATTAAATCCTATTCCAGCCTCGGCGTGGAAGGCAGGGACATTGTCATCGTCGCCCTCAGGGCCATAGGCATATCGTTCCTTTTGTTCCGCCATCCCGGCGACGGCGCCCATACCGCCCTCGCCGTACTCTGCACCGGTTTTGGCGGCCAGGGCTTTGGCGCCGGCTACCTGATCCTGAGACCCATGGCCTTCTACCTCATCGCCATAGGAACCTTTCTGGATGTCATATTCACCGCCCTGGGAACCTACGCCATAGCCAGAATGAGCGGCTTTCAGGAGGACCAGGAAGTGCGGCATTATATTTAGGGGGAAGTAATCCGCTGCCCGGATTGAGCAGCGGATTGTGGAAAAACTAACCCAGCGAAACCTTAGTGGTTACGCGACCAGGTCAGCGCCTCTCCCGCGGCGATTTCGCCAAAGCTGGCCTCGGCCGAGAGATTAAAGCCGACCAACCAGATAGTGCCTGTATACGCTACATTACCCCCGATTTCACCGGCAGCGTAAAGCCCCGGTATCGGGCCTGACGCGTTTGGAACCTCGGCTTTTGCGGTAAGGTCTAAACCGCCCAGCGTACCTTTGATATGACCTGAGGTCTTTACCATCCAGAAAGGCCCGGCGTCCATTTTTAACAGGCCTGCGACAGGTCTTTCCCAGTCAGGATCATCACCATCATCACAGTACCCATTGTATGCAACGAGAGTGTTCCATACTGTTACCGGGTTAAGTCCCGCTCTTGTGGCAAGATCCTTTATTTCTAGTTCAGTGGAGCCGAGGCCGTTGTCGCTCTCCCATATATAATTGCCCGCGTCCACTTGCGCCTGCCACCACGCTCTATTTCCATTGCCATTAAGAGCACTAGGCTCTGAAGGCCCCAATTCTCCATCAGTGAGGGATGGTTTTGCGCCAGAACCGAGTACCCACACCAATTGATCCGGCGCCTTACGGAAGCCGTCCCACCGAAGGAAATCAGTAGGAGAATGGGTGCCGCCACTGTCGGCGCCCAGGCTTTCATTTATAAAGCGCTCTCCGTTCTTATTTAAGAATATGCGCTTGTATGGTGTGCCTGATGCGTTGCCGTGGCCATAAGGAACAGCGATCTTCAGTCGATAGGGATCGCCGGGCGGCACCATGGGGAGGACCCCGCCGTCAAAACGGACCTGATCCAGTCTATAGGTCGTCGCGTTATACGGAGGCTTCATTAAGACTTCGGTCATATTGCCGATATCCGTCGTGGACGAGGAAATGGTCCAATAGTTTATTCCAGGCCCATCAGGATCCGGTATTGACAATATGTTCCCGTTGCACGAATAACCGCCCGTAGCCATTATGACCGCTCCCGCGCGGTATGTCCTGCCGCCCTCTATCCTGACGCCGACAACCCTGCCGCCTTCCATGATAAGATCCACGACCTTGTTGTTCAGAATGTAACCCAGAGAGCCGGCGTTTATATATCTGTTCATTCTGGGCGTGATATCGGCAAAAAGAGCGTTTCCCTGGCGCATGAAATAACCCGCGGTGTTAGTGTTTGCATCACCTTCAGTCTTTTCAGTACCAGCGAGCCTATTAAAACCTGCTGTAGTAACCACCATACCCCAGTCTATCAACTTCTGCGTGGCGGGCGGGATGTTCTCCACATAGGCCGCGGAAGCAGCCTCGTTGAAACCATTAACGCCAGTGTTCACAGTTTTCAGATAATTCTTGTAATTAGGAATGGTGGCATCTGTCCAACCCACAGGCTGACCCGGCATTTCAGCGCCGGCGTACGCGCCGGCGGCAAACCTCGAAGAACCGCCGAGATGAGGAGCTTGTTCAATGAGAAGGGCTTTGCCTCCCATGTCCGCAACCCTCATGGCGGCATATACGCCCCCAAGCCCGCCGCCTACAACGATGACATCCGGGCCGAAGGTCTCGGGGTTTCCCCGTATCGTAATCGGAGTGGTCCTGGCATCATACGCAAGCATTTTGTCGGTACCGCCGGCTTGTTCAATACAATCGCGTACAGCGGCCATCACCGCAAGGCTGGAGAAACTGGCGCCTGAAACAACATCCACATTTGTAGATTGGAAATCTACAATCCGCTGAGAAACTGTTTGGGTAGCGGGTCTGCCAATGTTGGCGGATTCAGGGTTACCAGCGGCGAAACTAGTCCCGACGCTGACACTTTCGATGTAGTGTTCGGAGACTACAACCGTGACCTCGACTTCACCATGCCAGCCTTGACCGATTCCGGTATAAGATCCCGGAGCCAAATCGGGAAATTCGAGGGATCCGGGTGTCTCGCGGTCTCTATACACGACCTTCTCGCTCTCGCCCATGCTGCAGCCCATAAAGCCCACAGCCAAAATTAACAATACAGATAACAAACCTGTACGCCATCTTTTCTTCATCATCTCTTCCTCCAAAAAA
>JAISCK010000081.1 GCA_031265635.1 Spirochaetaceae bacterium | reverse complement strand
CCTCTTACGCTTTTCTCCAATGACCGGGAAGCCTTCTTTGCCGGAAGGCCGAACCGTTTCCTCATCATGGCCCGTTCAGGCGATGAACTCATTCCCTGCCACTGCCCCAATCCCGGCCGCATGGAGGAACTGCTCTTTCCCGGAACAAGGCTCATTCTGGAAAAGCGTCAAAACACGGGCAGGGCAAAAACCGCCTGGACCGCCGCGGCCCTCTATCACCAGGCCTTTCCCGCTGACAAAGCAAGTTCCGCTGACAAAGCAAGTTCCGCTGACAGAGCAAGTTCCGCTGACGGGGCCGTAGTTCCCCTTGTTTCTTCCCGGGCAAACCTCGCGGCTAAAAAGCTCATACTGCCCCGTATCATAACAGGGCTCAAAGAGGTTCATCCTGAATATACCCTGGGGAATTCACGCTTTGATTTTTTCTGTACCGGTAGGGGAAACACAAAACACCTTGTGGAAGTCAAAGCCTGTTCCCTGGTGGAATACGGGACGGCCATGTTCCCCGACGCTCCCAGCGAAAGGGCGCGGAAGCACCTTGAGGAACTCGCCGCGCTGAAACAGCAGGGCTACTTCTGCCATATAGTTTTTGTGATAGTCCACGGAAACCCCGGCGTCTTTATGCCCAATCTCCACACCGACCCCGCCTTTGCCGCCGCGCTTTGCCGGCATAAAAAAGACGTGGCCCTTCATGCGGCGCTCATACAGTGCGACAACGGCGGGAAGGCGGAACTGCTCAGGGAGGTTCCCCTCGATCTTTCCCACGGGAAACTCGCCGAAGAAAACCGGGGAAGCTATCTCGTTGTCCTGCGCCTTGCAAGAAAAACCGTCCTATGCCCCGGCGCCCTGGGAAAGATTTCCCTCAGGCCCGGCTGGTATGTGTACGCGGGCTCGGCGCAAAAAAACCTGAGGCAGCGCCTTTCCCGGCATCTTACTAAAACAAACAAGACAAAACACTGGCATATTGATTATCTTGCCGCCAGGGGAGAAAAGCCCGCCGGCTTTCCCATAGCAAGCTACCGCAATCTTGAATGCGCCCTCGCGGCGGGCCTTAAAAAAACAGGCGGCATGGGGATTCCCGGCTTTGGCGCTTCCGACTGCCGCAATTCCTGCGGCAGCCATCTCTATTATTTTGAAGAGCCGCCCCTTGAAAACAGGGAATTCATCGGGCTCCTTCTGCGCTTCAGGCACAGGGAGGCTTTTATTCCTTGATGCCCCCGGCGGTCATGCCGGTAACGATATAGCGCTGAAAAAGCATAACGATGAGCATGGGGACTATCGAAGCGAGTATGCCCGCCGCGGAAATCATGCCGTAATCAATGGCATACTTCCCGTTAAATTCGGAAACCGCGATGGTGATGGTCTTCGCGTTGAGGCTTGAGGTAAATATAAGGGAAAAGAAAAATTCATCCCAGGACATGAGAAAGGAAAGCAGAGCGGTAGCGATGAGGCCGGGGCGCGCCAGAGGAAGGAATATGTACCACAGGGTCTGGAAGCGGCTGCATCCGTCTATCTCCGCGGCTTCTTCAAAAGACCCGGACAGGGAGCCGAAGAAACCCTGCATGACCCAGATGACAAAGGGAATGATAACCGAAAGGTAGAGCAGGATCAGGGTGTGTTTCTGATCCAGCATGCCAAGCCCGCTGAATATCATGTACATAGGGATAACCAGGGCCACAGGGGGAATCATATAGGTGAATATCGTAAGCAGGATGAGGCCGTTTCTGAATCTGAAACGCAGCCGGGCAAAGGCGTAGGATGCCAGGGAGCCGACAACAAGAGAAACGGCGGTAACCGAAAGGGACACGATGAGGCTGTTCTTCATCGAGACCCTGAATACATGGGCCGGACTGTCGGAAGCGGCGGTCCCGCTGAAAATGGTCAGATACCGGTCAAAACTTATTGTTGGGGGAAAGAGGCGCAGGGGCCGGGAAGTAAGGTCCCTGGGCAGAGAGATACTGGTTACCAGCATCCAGTAATAGGGCGCGAGGATGCACAGGGTTACGAAAACGGCGAAGAGGAGGAGCAGATAATACCCCCGTGAATTCCGCTTAATCAAGTCTCCGTCCTCCCTTTTTCTCGACCCGTATATATACCACAGTGAGGGCCATCACCACAAAGGCGATAAGATAGGCATAGGCCGAGGCCCCCGAATAATCCATGTGGGAAAAAGCCTTTAAGTACGCGTCGTACATGAGGGTCCTGGTGCTGTTGGACGGGCCGCCGCGGGTCATGATATAAAAAATATCAAAGGCTTTGAACTTCTCCACAGTGCGCATAATGATCACGATGACTATTGTGGGCCGTAAATACGGAATGGTCAGCATGAAAAAACGCCGCACAGGACCGGCGCCGTCAACCAGCGCCGCTTCGTAGGCATCCCTACTGATATTCTGCAGCGCGGCAAGAAAGAAAATTACCGCCAGGGGGGTCATCTTCCACGAATCGGCAATGATGATCATATTCATGGCCGCACCGGGATTGCCAAGCCAGGACTGGTAACTGTCAAAGATATGCAAGCGCTGTAATATGGCGTTAAAGACGCCGTATTCGCCGTTAAAAATCAACTTCCAGATACTGGCGTTAACCACCGTAGGAAGCGCCCAGGGAACGATGATTATGGTACGGAGGAATTTGACGCCGAAAAATTTTTCATTGAGAAGCAGGGCCACAAAGATGCCTGCAAGCGTCTCAAGCAGCGTCGAAAAAACGGTAAAGTAAAGGGTACGGCCGAGGTCCTGCCAGAATTCGGTGGAGCGGAGTACGTTTATATAGAAGCCCAGGCCGGCGAATTCCCCATAACGGGACGAGAGGGGCGACATGTTCCGCACGCTGTACATAAGGGTAACAAAGATGGGAACAACGATGACGCCAAAAACTATAAGCAGGGCGGGAGCTATGGAGGCATAGGCAAAACGCTGCTCCGACCTGAGCCGCGGTGAAAGTCCCGCCCGGCTATCCCGCAACAGCACCGCTCTTCTCCCGGCAGAAATTCCGGCCGGCAGCGGAAGCGCCGGCCGCGTCACGGTTCACTTTTACTGGGCCCTGAGTCTTTCCGCCGTGTCCTGAATGTTTTTCAGGGCAGTGTCGGAACTCTGTGCGCCAAGAAACACGGACTGTATCTCGACCTGCATGACCGTAGAAAGCTGCGCGTAGTAGGGCACCATGGGTCTGTTTACAAGGTATCCGTACTGCACCTCGGCTACAGGAACAATGTCGGGATTGGTCTTTATTACCGTGTCATTGGCAAAAAGGCTCTTCCATATAGGCAGAGCGTCCTTGCTGTACCGGGCCTGCACATCCGGGGAAGAAAGGTACAGCATGTACTTCCAGCCCTCGTCCACATACTTGGACCCCGATGTCATCATAAGCGACATGCCGCCGTTAACCGTGGCGCTCCTCGCGGCCTGGGTTCCGGGTATGGGCGCTATGCCCACATCACCGACCACGCTGGAAACGGAAGGGTCCTGGGCGGAATTGAACATATAGGTCCAGTTAAGGCCAAAGGCCGCGTTTCCCGCGCAGAAGGTGCTGAGTACATCGTCTTCCAGCATTTCAAGGGACATGGGATTGGTAATGCCGTTCCTGATGGTTCCGTACATAAAATCAATGGCCGCCTTGTTCTGGGGAGTATTGAGGGTAGGCGCGCCGTTCCTGTCCACAAACTGACCGCCGAAACCGCCCGATACGGCGGTATAGTCGCAAATCAGGGCTTCGGCCTGGGACCAGCACCACGCGGCGGGATATTCAACAATGCCCCGTCTTTTAATTTCCTGGGCCTGGGTCTGAAATTCATCCCAGGTTGCCGGAGGAGATGAGAAACCGGCCTCGGCAAGCATCCTTTTATTGTAGAAAAGATACTTGACATCATTGAGCCAGGGAACGCCATAGTATTTTTCCTGATAGGTGATGGCGTCAAGGGAACCCTGCCAGACATCGCTGAGGGTAAGCTGCTCTACCTTTTCGGTGAGATCCTTGACCAGCCCCGCCTGGACAAACTGGGCCGTCCAGATACAGTCGCCGACGATGATGTCGTAACCCCCGGACTTGGCGGAGGCCAGTATCTTGGGAAGCAGTTCCTCATAGGCGACCCAGGTCTGATTGATCTTAATGGTGGGATTATCCCTCTGGAACTGCTCGGTAATCGCGCCGACATCGCTTTC
>JAISCK010000075.1 GCA_031265635.1 Spirochaetaceae bacterium | reverse complement strand
CCTATAAAAGACCGCATACCCATAATCCGGGGGGCAAAGTAGCGGTCCTGTACCGGTGATATGATTACCCCGGTCCGGGGACCCTGGGACACGGCGTGTATCATGGTTTCATCATCCAGAAGTATGGCCACATGACTGGGAGCGCCGCCGACAGTATCAAAAACAATGAGGTCCCCCGGCTGAGCGGCGGCGGTTCTCACCGTTTCACCGGAAGCCCAGATGTTTTTTGAAGTACGGGGCAGGGAAATACCCGCGGCGGCGTTATAGACATAACCCACAAAGCCCGAACAGTCAAATCCCGAAGGAGACGCGGCGCCGTATACATAGGGAACCCCCACATACTGCCTGGCGGCGTCAATGATTTTCTGCCGTACCGGGTCAAGGGGCCAAAGCGCGGCAAGAAAGCCCCAGCAGAGGCAGGCGCATAACAGAAACTTTTTTTTCATTGACAGTACCTCCCCCGCGATAGCCGCGCATACGGACCGGAGCGTCAGCAGGCCCGGCAGTCCGGATGCCTGAAACAGCTTACCAGGTGATCGTTCACCAGGCCCGCCGACTGCATATAGGCATAGACAATCGTCGGACCAATAAACGAAAAACCCTGTTTTTTGAGTTCCCCGGAAATACGCGCCGATAATTCAGTAGAAGAAGGAATTTGCTTCATACTCTTAAAGTGATTGATACGGGGCTTGCCGTCAACCCAGTTCCAGAGCCAGGCCGAAAAAGAGAGCGTTTCTTCAATTTTTAGAAAAGCCCTGGCGTTCCCTATGGCTGATTCAACCTTCCTGCGGTTTCTCACAATCCCCTGGTCTGTAAGCAGCCTGGTTACATCTTTTTCGGTATACCGGGCTATGCGTTCAGGATCAAAACCGCCAAAGGCCCGGCGGTATCCTTCCCGCCGTTTTAAGATGGTAAGCCAGGATAAACCAGCCTGGGCGCCTTCAAGAATGAGCAGTTCAAACAATTTTTGGCTGTTTTTGAGCGGCTTTCCCCATTCATGGTCATGATACCGGGTATAATCGTCATCTCCCAGGCACCAGGGGCAGCGTTTTTTCTCCATTTTTGCCATTTTTTCTCAATTATGGTTATACACAGGAGTTACCGCCTTGACAAGGGGGTATCATTCATATACTCTGAAAAAGCAATTTGTACGGTAAGGGGTGAAACGATGGGATTACTATTATACATAATCCTGCCTCTTGCCGGGTTAACCTTGGGCTGGACGATTAGATGGCTTTATGCCAGATTCCAACTATCAGCGTCGGAACAACGCGCTGAACGCATCAAGCAGGATGCGATAAAAGAAGCGGAAGCAAGGAAGAAGGAAATCCTCCTTGAAGCAAAAGAACAAGTTATTCGGGACAGAAACCAGCAAGAGAGGGAAACTCGGGAGCGCAGGGCGGAGCTGCAACGGTATGAGCGCCGCGTTGTACAAAAAGAAGAGGCATTAGAAAAGAAAACCGAGCAGATCGAACACACCGAACAGGGTCTGCTCAATACGGAAAAGGACCTCAAGGAGCGGGAAGCCGCCCTGGGCCAGGAAGAAGAACGGTACCGCTCTGAACTGGAACGGATTTCCGGCCTGAGCCAGGACGAGGCCAAGGCCCTCATAATCCAGGATCTGGAAAATGAGGCGAAACATGATGCCCAGGTACTCATCAACAAGGTTGAACAGGAAGCCAATCTGGCTGCCGAGAAAAAGGCGCGGGATATTCTTGTTACGACCATACAGAGGGTAGCCACGGAAGTTACCGGCGACGTGTCGGTTTCGACCGTTACCCTTCCCAATGACGAGATGAAGGGCCGCATCATAGGCCGGGAAGGCAGGAACATACGAACCCTGGAAACCCTCACCGGCGTTGATGTCATCATTGACGATACCCCGGAGGCGGTGGTCATATCCTGCTTTGACCCGGTGCGCAGGGAAATCGCCAAGGTCTCCATGGAGCGGCTCATCACCGACGGCCGTATTCATCCGGCGCGCATCGAGGAAGTTGTCGCCAAAGTTACCAAAGAAATCTCCCAAAAGATCTTTGAGGAAGGTGAAAAAGTCCTCTTTGACCTGGGTATCCACAACATAAGCCAGGAAGCCATACGGGCCCTTGGACGGCTCTACTTCCGTACCAGCTACGGCCAGAATGTACTCTACCATTCAAAGGAAGTCGCCGTCATAGCCGGCATCCTGGCCGCCGAAATAGGCGCCAACCGGGAACTTGCCAAGCGGGGAGCCCTGCTCCACGACATAGGCAAGGGCGTAGAATCAGACTCCGACCTCAACCATGCCGAAATAGGCATGGATATGGCCCGTAAAATGGGCGAAGACCCCCGCATCATCAATGCCATAGGAAGCCACCACAACGATATGGAGCCTTCCTGTGTCGAAGCGGTGCTGGTCCAGATAGCCGACGCCATATCAGCGGCCCGCCCCGGCGCCCGCCGCGAAACCCTGGACAACTACATCAAGCGCCTCGAAAACCTCGAAAACATTGCCGAGGATTTTTCCGGCGTGGACAAAGCCTTTGCCATCCAGGCGGGCCGGGAACTCCGTGTCATCGTCAACAACGAAGCGGTCAGCGAGGATCAGTCCAAAGACCTTGCCAAACAGATCGCCAAAAAGATTGAAGACGATCTCAAGTATCCGGGACGCAT
>JAISCK010000039.1 GCA_031265635.1 Spirochaetaceae bacterium | reverse complement strand
CCGTCTTCCGCAAAAAAGTATATTTTACTTGAATTAAAGCTGTAGCGGCCTTTTATACTCCCATCGTCCCATTCTTTTATAAAACTGTTTCCCGAAAAAATTATTTTGGCGTTTGACGCTTCCGGGTTTAAATGCCCCCACATGCCTTCAAACTTTGTAGGCGTTGGGTCGGCAATTATACTATCATAATTTGCCGGCGCGGTGCTTGCGCAGCCAATTACAGTAAAAACCGTAATAAAAAATGCCGCGGTTAATTGAGAGATGCTTTTAATGTTTCTCATAACATTACCCCCCATATATTTTTTAGCGGTATAGATGCCGCCCAGCCGCCGAATGGCGGCGTTCAATCTATTCTTATCGTGTGGTTCGCGGTAAAATTCTTCCTCCCCGGTTACAGCCTTCCGTTCTCCTGCCGCGAAATCCGCGCGCCCAGGGCGGACAGCCTTCCGGTGAGGTCTTCGTAGCCCCGTTCAATCTGATAGACATTGCGTATAACGCTCCTGCCTTCGGCGCACATGGCGGCGATGACCATGGCCATGCCGGCCCGCACATCGGGGCTGGTCAGTTCCGAGGCCGAAAGTTTTGCGGGGCCCGAGACAACCGCCCGGTGGGGGTCGCAGAGTACGATGCGGGCGCCCATGCCGATAAGTTTGTCTACAAAGAACATGCGGGATTCAAACATCTTTTCGTGTATCAGGACGGTGCCGTCAACCTGGGTGGCCACAACGGTAATGATGCTGGTAAGGTCAGGCGGAAAGCCCGGCCAGGGGGCGTCGTCTATCTTGGGTATCATGCCGCCCAGATCGCAGTTCACCCGGAGCTGCTGTTTTTTGGGAATCCTGATGGTGGTTCCTTCGTGTTCCCAGCGTATGCCCAGCTTGCCAAAGGCGATGCGGGCGGGCCGCAGGTCTTCCTGCCGGGCGCCTTCAATAAAAAGTTCTCCCCTGGTAGCCGCGGCAAGGCCGATGAAGGAACCGACTTCCATAAAATCGGCGCCTATTTCAAATGAACAGCCCCTGAGTTTTTTTACTCCCTTGATGGTAAGAATATTGGAACCTGTGCCGCTTATTTCAGCGCCCATGGCGGAAAGCATGCGGCACAGGTCCTGCACATGGGGTTCGCTCGCCGCATTGGTCAGTATGGTGGTTCCTTCGGCAAGGACCGCGGCCATGAGGGCGTTTTCTGAGGCGGTAACCGACGCTTCGTCAAGAAAAATATCGGCGCCTTTAAGCTGTTTTACCCTAAAGATGAATTTGTCGTTGATGTCAACCTTCACACCCAGCTCGGTAAAGGCGAGGAAGTGGGTGTCAAGGCGCCTTCTGCCTATGACATCCCCTCCGGGGGGCGGCAGCACGGCCCTGCCTGTGCGGGCCAGAAGCGGACCGGCAAACAGTATGGACGCCCTGATCTTTTGGGCGAACTCGGCGGGGATTTCCGGGTTTTTTATATCCCCAAGCTTAAGCTCATAGGTATTGGGTCCCAGCCTGTCCACCGAACCGCCAAGGGCCCGGTACACATTCAACATGACCTGTACGTCTTCTATATCGGGAATGTTCCTGAGAACCACCGGGAGATCGGTAAGCAGGGCGGCGGCAATACAGGGCAGCGCGGCGTTTTTGTTGCCGCTTGCCTTGACCGCTCCCTGGACCGGGCATCCGCCTTCAATATAGTACTCATTCATACTATAATAATAGTATACCACCGGGCAAGACTCTGTGAAGGGCCCTGAGGTCCCGGAGGAGGAGAATTATGCTGTATTTTGCGCGAATAAAAAGGCCGCAGGCGCTTCGGGTGCTGCTGCTCGCGGCTCTTTCGCTTGCCGCTGTCCGCGCCGGGGCCCAGAACTTTAAGGCCCTGACCACGTTCCGGGTCATCGGGACAGAACATTTCGACATTATCTTTCCCCGTGAGTCGGAACCTTCGGCCCGGCTTCTCGCGTCCTATGCCGACCAGGTGTACGACGAGGTATCAAGCCTCCTCGGCATAACGGTTCAGCGCCGCATACCCGTTACCCTGACGCCCCATACCGACCGTTTTAACGGCTACATGAACCCCATTCCCTATCCCCACATCATGCTCTTTGACACGCCCATGGACCTTGAATGGACCAGCTTTGCCGATAATCTTGAAAGCCTCTTCCGCCACGAACTGACCCACGCGGTTTCGCTGGACACCAGGGGGCCTTTCATGAATTTTCTGCACCGCGTTTTTGGCGGCTGGGTCTATCCCGCCGGGATCAACGCCCCGCTCTTTATGATTGAAGGGGTAACGGTGAGTTTTGAAAGCCTCTCCGGTTTTGGCAGGGCCAATGATCCTTTGATAAAACAAAAACTCCGCCAGGCCCTTTACGAAGGGAAATTTCTTACGCCTTTTCAGGCGTCGGGGGTCTATGACCTTCCCGGACAGGAGGGCGCCTGGTACGAATACGGCGGGCTCTTTTCCGTCTGGCTTCAAAAAACCTACGGCATGGAAAAATACGCCGAACTCTGGCAGTCCCTTGGCAGGGGTTTTTATTTTTCGTTTTTCGTTTACCGTTCAGGATATTACCATTATTTCAGGAAGGTATACGGTATTGAATTTTCCGAAGCGTGGAACGCCTTTGGCGCTTCCCTTGCCCTTGACGGCCTTGAGGAAAACAGCGACGAACTTCCCTTGGAAGGCTTTATCACCGCCCTTGCCGCGCAAGGAAACTTCGTCTATGCACTGGGAGGCGGAAAAATCCGCGTCTACGAAACCGCGCCGCGTAACGCTTCCGCCGGACACGAAGCGCCGCGCGTGATTACCGTGAGCGGACAGAGCGCCTCTGATATTGCTGTTTCGCCTGACGGAAAGACCCTGCTTGTATCGGGCTACCGTCATGCCGGAGACCGGGCCCTGTCGGTGATATACGAATATGACGCTGCTACGGGGCAAAAGACAGGGCGCTCCTTCAGGAACCTGTACAAGGCACGGTATTTCCGGGACGGCGTTATCGGCCTCGGTTCCGAACTGCACAACAACTGTATTGTGTACGAAGATTATAACGGCCTGAGGGAAGTCCTTTTCCGGGGCAATGAACATCTGGTATTTTCCGGGCCCCAGGCCCTGGACAACGAGCGCATTGTATTCATAGCCGCCCACAGGGGACTGCGGAGGATATGGCTGTACAATTATGTTTCGCGCGAACTCTTTCGCCTTGAGACAGAACTTCCCGGCGACACGGAACTCTGGCGTTATGCCAGGGGCCTTGGCGTGTCCGGTGAAAAACTATTTTTTGGCTACAATGATGACGACCGCATGTATAAACTTGCCTCTGTGGATCTTGCCTCCATGGAGGCGGTGTGGAGCGGCCGCGATTTTTCAGGCGGCGTTTTGAATCCGGTTGCCAGCGGGGACTCGGTGTACTACCGGGGGGCCTTCTTTTCCAGGGACGGCCTTCTGCGTTTTCCCGAAGGCGCGGCATCCCTTTCGGGCAGACATTCGCCGGTGCGCCTGATACTCCACACCGGCGAAACCTTTCAGGACGCGGCGTCAGGCGGCGGGGCGATCCCCGGACCTGGCGTCTGGCCTGAGAAAAGCCGGCCCTACTATGCGTTACGCTACATGAATCCTTTCAAGCTCTGGCTCCCCCTGCCGCTTCTGCGTTCAGACGGAGAGAGCCTCAGTCTGGACGGCGGCGGCATCTTCTCGGTGATGATGGACCCCACGGACCGGAACCTCCTTGTGCTTGCGGCCTATTGGGACGCGGCGTACCGTATGGCGATGATAGGAATGTTGCAGTGGCAAAACACAAGCCTGGGCTTTCCCCTGACCCTCTCTTTTTCGGATCAGGTTTCAGGCTCAGGTAAAGACGCCTACCGGGATACCAGGGGCAGCCTCAGCGGAACGCTGAAACGGGGCCTTGCCGAACAGGGCGGAAGCGCCGCCCTTTCGGCAGGCGTCGTCTTTACGCTTAACGCCAACAGGGAAGACGCCGAAAGCGCCTATCAATGGACCTATGACGAAAACAAATATGCCGTAACGGCGGGTCTGGGACTGTCCAGCCGCAGAAAGCACCGGAGCGATCTTTTCGGGACGGGGCTTGCGCTTAACGTCAGGGGCACGAGTGTCGTTTCCGCGTTTGAACCCCGCTACGAAGGCTTTTTCGAGGCAAGCGTCGAGACGCTCTTTCCGTTGAAGCTCTCGCTTTACGGCGCCTATGACAGGCGGGGCATGAACCTTTGGGGCGTCTCCCGGACCTATGGCGCTGCCCTGTTCGCCGCTTCGGCCCCGTCCGAATACCCCAACCCGAAAGGCATTGACCTCTCCTGGCTTTCCGGCGGGGAAGCGGCGCTGGGGCTTTTTTCCTTTGAGGTGCAGAACAATCTTTCGCACATATACACAAACCGCATGTTCGGAGTCCTGGCCCTGAGAAACGCCCTCTACGACAGCCGGGACCTCCCCGACGCCGAAGGGGCCGCCTTCACAGGCGATCTGCGCCTTGCCCAGTCCATCCTGGCGCGCTTTGGCATGGTGTACGCCGTCATCCCCGTCAAGGCCCTTCCCCTCTATATCGAACCGAACATCTGGTACGCCTGGAAATTCTCCAACGCCATTTCAGGCAGAGGCAGCCTCTGGAACTTCGGCCTTGGGTTTAATGTCCGGTATTAAACAGACTTGTTCGATGACCCGGCCGCTTATCCGCTCTTGAAAATAGCATGAATTCGTACCATAGTATTGAGATATTATGGGTGTTATTGATGGAACAGAATCTTGACGATATCCGGGGAATGCCGGTTAAAGAAGCGAAAGAATATATCCTCGGTTTTATTACAACCCAAAAGCTGCACGAAAAAAAGATTCTCGCGCTAAAAACCGAACAAGAAAAATGGACAAACCGTGTCGAGCTCGCCCGGAACAGCGGCGCGGCGGATTTAGAGGACAAGGCGGCGGCGGCCTGCCGGGATATAGAGAATCAAATTCAATCTTTAGAAGCGGAAAACAGTGAACTCAAAGCCCATATAAAGTCCATGATAGGCCGGCTTCCCGGTCTTGCCGCCAGGGAACGGAGCGTTGACCCTGACGTACTGGAACAGGAATTGCTGCTGGCGGCCGGTTTCACGCCGGGACAAGAAACGCGGCCCGCCTCACCGGATGATAAAGCATACCATGACTGCTAATGAACGGAGACAGAGTAACGCCGAATCCTCCGGGACCGGTGCCGGAAGCTCCCAGGTCCTCATACGCCGGGGTTCCCTGCTTTCCCTCTTTACCCTGGTATCCCGTGTATTGGGCCTGTTCAGGGAGATGACTAAAGCGGCGCTCCTGGGGACCAGTCCCCTGTCCGATGCTTTTTCCGTGGCTTTTTTAATCCCCAATCTGCTGCGCAGGCTTTTTGCCGAAGGGTCCATCGCGGTGGCCTTTATTCCTACCTTCAAGGAATATCTTCTTGAGG
>JAISCK010000030.1 GCA_031265635.1 Spirochaetaceae bacterium | reverse complement strand
CAGACAGAGATTCATACACCAGGTATATAGAAGGCAGCAATACCTGGGATGTCAGGGAAATAAAAATAGAAAACGGAATTGCCGTCTATGAAACAGCAAGAAACATAATTGATAAAATTAACAGCACGGTAAGATATTATTACAGGGATCACATAAAAAACAGGCCAAATGCGGACAATTGCAATACGGCATTATATGAAACCCTTGTGGAATATAATGCGCTTATAGCGTTTCAGAGAGACCCCGGCCTCAGAGAATAATGGACCGTTTTATGTTTTCCAGGGGAAAAACGCCGAAAAGCCTGTGGGGAGCGGACTCGGCGGTATAGGCGGTTCCGGCAAGGCGGTTATAGGCATCCAAAACCGCCTTCATCCCGCCTAGGTCTTTGGAACAGAGGGCCGCCTGGTAGGCCGCGCGGAAAAGTCCTTTTTCGGCCAGTTCTCCGGCCGTGAGCGAACCGTACTTCCGCCTGGCCTGGCCGTCCACCACCGCGGCGTCACCGTCATAGCCTATGGTAAAAATCGTATCTTCCCTGGACAGCATCAGCACCCTCAGGCGGGAGAAAAGGAATCTTTGCCCATCCCGCAAAGAGGGCAAACCCAGTCTCCGGGCAGATCTTCAAAAGCGGTCCCCGGCTTGACTCCGCCGTCAGGGTCGCCAAGCGCCGGATCATAAATATACCCGCAGGCATCGCACACGTATTTCTTCACAATAACCTCTCTATATGGACGGCGTAAGCCGCCTTTGTGATACGCTTCCAGTATACTCCAAAGGAACGGGACCGGCAAGCGCTGCAAGTTCAGGCGGAAAGCGCGGCGCTTTTGCCGAGGCTAAAACGCCGCGCCGAGGAGGCTTGCGTATTCGTTCTGGTAGCGCTGGAGCTGCGGATTGTCGGAGGAGAGGGCCAGGGCCTGTTTCAGGTAGTATACGGCCCGCCTTTCATCCCGGCGGCGGTGGTAGATTTCAAACATGGCTATAAGGGCGTCAAGGTTGCGGGGGTCTTCAAAGAGGCTCGACCTGAGGTCATTCATGACCGATTCGTCGCCGTTCCGTATCCGGCTGCGCAGATAGTAATACCTGCTCTTGACGCTGCCTCCGGGAAGGGCGGCCAGACGGCTTTCTATCATGCGGCCGGCCTCGTCCCGCCTCCCCGTGTCGATGAGGGCCGAAACATAGGCCGCCGCGCCTTCTTCGTCCGAGGGGTCCCGTTCATAGAGTTCCCTGGCAAAGGAGAGGGCCTGGGCGTTATTTCCCAGGCCCCGCTGTACGGTATAGGCGTTGAGGAGGTCCCGTGAAGAACGGCGCTCGCTGAGCAGGCTTTCGAGGTAGGGCTGGGCGTCCCGGAAAGCGCCCCGGCGTATGGCGTCGGACAGGGCCAGGTCAATGATGTTCGCCGACGCCTTTCCGCCCTCCAGCAGACGCCGCATCAGGGCCCTTCCCTCGGCCTGATCCTCGGCGCGGTGGGATTCCATAAGAAGGCCCGCCGCGTACACCGCCCCTTCCTCATCGTCAGGATAGGCGCGGAGCAGGGAGCGGAGGTAGTTCAGCGCGGCGTCCCTGTTGTGGTAGCCTTCGGACTGAACCCTGGCCCTGAGCAGAAGGTAGAGCCTGTTTCCGGTATCTATGGTGGCGTAGAGATCGAGGGGCGCCTGGGCCTGGAGGTACTGTCCCTGTTCAACCATAATATGGGCTCGTATGAGTATAAACTGGCCGTCACGGGGATTTCTCTGCAGTATTTCCGCCACAGCCTGTTCGGACCGGGACCAGTCGCGGTTTTCATAATAGGCCAGGGCAAGCTGGCGCTTGACAGCCTCATTGTCAGGGTTTCTGGTGAGCAGTTCGGTTAAAAGCCTTACGGCGTCCTGCAGTTCGCCGTTTGCCAGCATGATACGGCCAAGACCCAGGGCCGCGGGATAACATTCGCCGGAAAGCCCGTAAGCCCTGGTATAGGCGTTCCGGGCCTCGGCAGGGCGGAGAGAGCGCTCGTATACAAGGCCCTGAAAATAAATCGCCGCAACGCCGTCGCTTTTCAGTTCCCGCGCCCGCTCAAGGTCAGGTAGGGCGCTCAAAAGCCGTTCCCCCCTGGTTTCGGAAAGATAGGCCAGAAAGGGCAGCACATATTCAAGATAATCAGGGGAATTTGACTCAGGCGGCGTATACACGCCCCGCTCGGCGTCCCTGATGACGCGGGTATAGACATGGGTCTGGGGAGGGTCAAAGGGAGGAAGCTGGGTTTGAATGTCGGGGTAGAGCCGCCGCATAAAAGTAACCGCCACGGCGCTCATGGTCCTGCCGAATTCAGAGCCGCCAAGCTCGCGGCTCCGTATGAGGTCCAGGGCCCGGAGCAGCGAGGGGGGAGTTCCGGCCTCCACCAGCGAGCGTATCTCGTCGGCCATGCCGCCTGAGGTCCTCGGCGCGGCGGGGCTTCCAGCGGGCGGGGGGGGTCCCAGGGGGGTCTCGCTTATGTTCCGGGGGCCGCCGCCGCAGGACAAAAGGAAAAGACAGGAGAGGCAGAAAAAAACAGACCTGTCCGAAAACTTCAATCTTCGAACAAGTCCGCTGTGCCGCCCGGAACAGGCGGACCGGCCCGGCTGTCTTTCCAAACTAGTCCTCCGTCCGGTTATTGGAACTGAGGGCTATGAGTATGAGAATCAGGCCGGCAAGCACGATGATCAGGGGCCACCACGCGCTTATAAAACGGGAAAACGAAAAGGGAACCATTTTAAGGGAAAAGAGCAGCAGTATACAGCCAAGAAACGCGAAGGCCCCGGCGGGAACCATGTAACGGCTTCTGAAAGCATGATAGCGGTGCCAGCCCGACGGTATGAGGGAAAGACCGGCAAACACCGAAAGCAGGGGCCAGAGCCGGGAAAAAGGCTCGCTGATAACCCGCACCGCGCTGAGAAAAAGGAAGAGCCCCATTTGAATAAAAACAGCGGCGAAAAAAAGGTACAGGGAACGGCGGCGGAGCTTTATCGCCAGGGCGGCCAGGACAGCGCCTATTACCACAACCAGAAACGACCCCAGTACCGAAAGCCGGGACGCGTCGGCCATGGAAGCGAGCAGGAGGGCGCTTCCCAGAAGCATAAGCAAGAGACCGGTCATAAAAACATATTCTGCCGCGGCTTTACGGCGTCCGGCGGGATCTCTGTTCCCCGTGATGTCTGCGGAACGCATATACTATAAGTATATCAGTTGTGCCCTTCCCTTGCCAATGGGAAAGGCTCCGTGCTAGCATGAAAAGGTGAGACAAACAGACGCCACAATATCCGCCCCTGTACGGCTGCCCGGCAAGGCCGTTAAGAGCGCCAGGTTTTGTTCCCTTGTCTGCGCGCTTTTCGCGGCATCCTTCTTTTCCGGTTCCTGCGAAAAGGAAAACGCCGCCGCCGTCCTCCAGGGCGGGGAATACAGCTACTATGTCATCAAAAACCATGGGTCAGACCACGGGTCAGCGGAAACCCTGGCGGATCTTTTTTCCCTGCTGGACAGGGAGACCCGCTCCGGCGAGGACCGTTTTGCCGTGGTCCGCGAAATAGCAAACGAGTACATCAAGACCAGGGAATACAACAAGCTGATCAATTTTCTCACCTCCTGGGTGGACAGGCATCCCGACGACCCCTACAACAGCTACTACCTTTTTATGACCGCCTATGCCTACAAGGAAAAAGAAGCCTATCCCATGGCCGCGCTGTACTTCGACCTCATTGTAAAAAATTACCCGGACCTTGACCTTTCGCCGGTACGCAACGAATCCATACACCTGGTGAGCCTCAAGCAGCTTATAGAACTCAGCGGCAAACCCGAACAGCAGGTGGAATATTACCAGGAACTTATTTCCCGCTTTGCCGACAACATTGATTTCGGCGTCGCCTATTTCATGCTGGGCCAGGCTTACGAAAAAACAGGCGAATGGGACGCGGCCATTCAAAGCTATACGCAGTTTCTTCCGTATTTTAATACCCACATCCCCGGCTTCGCCGACGCCCTGGGATACGCCAAACAACTGGTGGATTTCAACAATTCCCTTAAAAACTGGACCTACGAAAGCCTCCCCGCGCTGACCGAGGCGGTACGGGGCGCCATAGACTCAGGCAGCGGGGCGTGGCTTACCCGGATCAGGGCCAGGGTGGGATTTTTCGCCCGTACATGGGAGCAGGAAAACGACGAAGGCGCCGGGATGGCCGAATTCAACTTTTCCGATTTTATGGCCGGCAACCGCATACGCTACCAGGCCGAACTCGATCCCAGTTCCAACGCCAATGAAGCCTACCTCAGAACCTGGGGCTGGTCCCAGTACATTTCAGTCTGGTATCTCTATTTCAGGAAAATATACTTTCCTTCGGACCCCGAAATCCACGGACGCTGGGAATGGGCCGGCATCTATTACGGAGAAAAACTGTGAGCCAGAGACCCAGATTGAAAGCATGGCTCCTCCTGTTCTTCTGTTTTGTCCTGGGTTTCCCTGTTGTTCTTGCCCGCGCCGAAACGCCCGTTACCGGCGAACCCGTCGCGGCCCGGGCAGCCGCGGCCCAAACAGCCTCCCCTGCCCCTTCCGGGGACCTGCCCGAGCGGCCCCTCAGGGCGCGGACCTATCTTGACGCCCGTCGTTTTGTCTGGCACGGCGCGGTTGAAAGCGGCCTGGTCATAGAGGGGCTTGAGCGGGAACTAACCCGGCGTTATATCAGGCAGTACCTGAGCCCCGGCGGCCTTGCGTGGCTCAAGACCGTCATGGACAGGGCCGCGCCCTATCTTCCCTTTATACGGGAAGAAATAACCAAGCGGGCTCTTCCGCCCGAACTTGTGTACCTTCCGGTCATAGAATCGGCCTATCTTACCACCGCGGTAAGCCGCTCCGGCGCGGTGGGGCTGTGGCAGTTTATGCGGAACAGCATAGGCCCCTTCGGCATACAGGTAAACGAGTGGATGGACGAAAGGATGGACTTCTGGAAAGCCACCCAGGCCGCCCTGGACAAACTGGGGGAAAACTACCGCTACTTCGGCGACTGGGCCCTGGCCCTGGCCGCCTATAACGCCGGGCTTGGGGCGGTAAGGCGCATACGCGACAGCTCCGGCATCAATGATTACTGGGAACTTTCGGAGCGGGGCCTTTTACGGAACGAAACCGTCCACTATGTGCCCAAATTCCTCGCTGTTTCTTTTATACTTTCCCGGGCGGGCCGCCACGGCCTGGACCTGGGCTGGCCCGAACCGGTCGCATGGACCCGCCTCGCGCCGGGACGGAGCGTGGACCTGGAACTCCTGGCCCAGGCCGCGGGTATCAATCCCCAATCCCTCAAGGAAGCCAACCGGGAGCTTGTGTACACCATCACGCCGCCTTTGCCGGATTACCTGCTCAAAGTCCCGGCCCAAAACGAAGCCGCCCTCAGGCAGGTCCTTGAGGACGGGGAAGCAAACCTGCTCCGCTATTACCTGCATACCATACATTCCGGGGATACCCTTTCGGCCCTGGCCCGGCACTACGGCGTGTCGGTGGAACTCATATCCCGGACCAATCCTTCTCTTGAACCCCGGTATCTCCGCATAGGCGAGCGGATTTTGATTCCCGCCCTGAGGGACGCCGCCCCCTATGAACCGGTACGGAATACCGCCGGGCCGGCGTTTGAAGGAAACCACCTGGTCAAACGGGGGGAAACCCTCTGGTCCATAGCCCTGGCCTACGATGTGGACCCCGAAGCCCTGGCGGACGCCAACGGCATGCAATTAAACGATACCCTCCGTGAAGGAAGGACCCTTAAAACGCCGATAAGGTAAGTATGAAAAGGCTGCGCATTACCGCCGGAATAGCCCTGCTTTTCCTTACCGGAACAAACGCCGGGGCAGACCCCCGCGTTGATCTTTCGGGGGGCATCTCCTGGGAGCGCATGGAACTCACCGCCCGGGCTGCCCTGAACCTTGACCAGGCGGGAATCAGGCTCCCCGCCGGACGGAGCCATGCCGAGGAACTGCTGCGCGGCGCCTTCCCCGCCCTCATACAGCCGGCCCTGCTTGCCATCCCCGTTGATTCTTCCAGCACCATACAGGACCTCATAGACCAGGGTGAATATACCCTCCGGGACATCGGGAGTCTGGCCCAGGAGGCAAAGCGCTTTCCCCCGGCCCTGACCCCTGACCTCGCGTCCCTCTCGGCGGGCTACACTATCGACATAACGGCCCTGTCCGCAAGCCTCATACGGCACCGCCGTGCCGTTGATATTCCCCGCGCCCTCCCGGCCTCTGCCGGCGGAACCTATACGGGCATCATCATCTTCGCCGACCAGGAACTGCCTGTTCACGGCAGGAACAGCAGCGCCAGAGTCCTCCCCTGCCTGTTCCCGAAAATCTGGGACAGCGACATGACCCTCATCTACCAGCGGAATATGGTTGAACCCCAAAGGGCCAGGGAAAAAGG
>JAISCK010000217.1 GCA_031265635.1 Spirochaetaceae bacterium | reverse complement strand
GCCTCTTTCCCGGACTCAGGCGACGAGGAAAAGGGCCTCCTGCTCGGCGCGGTTGATTATATCGCCCGGCCTTTTAACGGGGCTGTGCTGCGGGCGCGTATCAGGAACCGTCTTGCCCTCCGGATACGCGCCGCCGAAGATGGGGGCTACAATGATCCGGTAACCGGCATTCCCGGCAGGAAGAGTTTTGACGAAAGAATAACCCTGGAATGGAAACGCTCGTTCCGGGAAAAGACGCCGGTGTCCCTGCTGCTCATGGCCGCCGGAACCGGGGAGGCCCCGGAAGCCGCCTTTTTCAGGACCATCGCGGCTATTCTTGTCCGCAACACGAGGCGGCCTTCGGACCTGGCCGCGTGCCTGGGCGGGGATCTCTTTGCCGTACTGCTTCCCAACACCAGCATGAACGGCGCGGTGAAAATAGCCGAGGAAATATACTCCCAGGCCGAGGCCGTGCTGGGCGGGAACAGGCACGCGGTGGTCAGCATAGGCGTTGTTTCCCAGATACCCCAGGCCGACATGACCCTGGAAGATTTTTTCGCCAGGGCTGAAAAGGCCCTTTCCCAGGCAAAGTCCTCCGGGCTCATTTGCCAGGAATAGGGAGCGCGGCGTGGGAAAGGCAAAGCCAAAGGATGTTTTTAAGGACCGGATTGAACAGGGGCTTTCCCATCCCGAGACTCCCTTTGATGACGACGACAGGGAACCTACCCTGCGTCCCGGAACCCTCAAGGAATTTCTCGGCCAGAAGTCCATGAAGGAGAACCTCGCGGTTTTTATTTCAGCCGCAAGAGAACGGAACGAAAGCCTTGACCATCTTTTTTTAATCGGCCCTCCGGGGCTGGGCAAAACCACCCTGGCCCAGGTTGTGGCGCGGGAGCTTGGCGCCGAGTTCAAGGTAACGTCGGCTCCGGCCCTGGAAAAGCCCAAAGACCTTGCCGGTATCCTTACCACGGTAAGCGAAAAGACCGTGTTCTTTATTGACGAAATACACCGCCTCAAACCGGCCATAGAGGAGATGCTCTACATAGCCATGGAGGATTATGAGCTTGACTGGATTATCGGCGCCGGGCCGGGCGCGAGAACCATACGCATACCCATACCGCCCTTTACCCTGGTAGGCGCCACGACCAAGGCGGGCAATGTGGCAAGCCCCCTCATAAGCCGTTTCGGTATCACCTGCCGTTTTTCTTTTTATGAAAAAGCGGATATGGAAGCCATAGTCAGGCGTTCCGCCGGCATCCTCAATGTCAGCGTGAGCGATGACGGGGCGGCCCTTCTCGCGTCGTCGTCCCGTGGTACGCCCAGGGTAGTCAACCGCCTTTTGCGGCGCATGCGGGACTTTGCCCAGGTGGCCGGGGAAAGCGCCGTTACCGGCCGGGTTGTATCCGAAGGGCTCAGGCGGCTCGAAATCGACGAACTCGGCCTTGAAAGGCATGACAGGGAAATTCTTAAAGTGATTATTGAACGGTACGGCGGCGGGCCTGTAGGCGCCGAGACCTTGGCCATCTCCGTGGGCGAGGCTGTCGACACCCTTGAAGATTACTACGAGCCCTACCTTATCCAGACAGGGCTGCTCCAGAGGACTCCCCGGGGAAGGGTAGTTACCGCCCTTGCCTATAAACACCTTGGTCTGGAAGGGCCAAAAATCCAGGCTGCGGCTTCGCTTTTTGATGTTCCGTAGCCCGGATCAGCCTGACAGCAAAACCATGAAAACAAAAGATTTTTTCTTTGATTTGCCTGAAAAGCTCATTGCCCAGTATCCAACAGAGGAGCGGGGAAAAAGCCGCCTCATGGTTCTTGACCGGAGTACCGGCGGAAGAACGCACCGCATGGTAGAAGACCTTCCCCTCATTCTCGAACCCGGATCGCTGCTTGTGCTGAACAATTCAAAGGTGCGCAAGGCAAGGCTCCTGGCCCGTTCCCTTTCCACAGGGGCAAAAACCGAATTCCTCCTGTTGAACAGGCTGCCGGAAGGAAAAGAAGGCCCCGCCGGTTCCCTGTGGAAAACAATGACAACGAGGGTTAGGCGCAAACGGACAGGCAGCCGTTATGTTTTTGACGGCGGAAGGGAAGGGGAGATAGCCGGGGAGGACGGCGAGTTCCGCCTGCTCCGCTTTGACACTCCTGTTGATGAAGAGTGGCTTGACCTATACGGCCGTATGCCGCTGCCGCCCTATATACGGCGGGACGATACCGCGATGGACAGCGAGCGTTACCAGACCGTGTACGCGAGGATTCCCGGCTCGGCCGCCGCGCCCACGGCGGGGCTTCATTTTACCGCCGCCCTCCTCGAAAGGCTGCGGCATCATGGCGTTGAAACAGCCTTTATTACCCTTCATGTGGGCCTTGGGACCTTTCTCCCGGTTCGCTCCGAAAACATTGAAGACCACACGATGCACGAAGAAACGTTTACCATAGACGATGAGGCCGCCTCGCGTATCGAGGCCGTCAAAACCGGGGGCGGAAAAATTATTGCCGTGGGAACCACCAGCGTGCGCACCCTTGAGTCGGCCTGGGACGGCAAAAAACTTACACGCGGAGAAGGAAGCACCGCCATCTTTATACGTCCCGGCTATACCTTCCGCCTGGTAGACGCCCTTTTTACCAATTTTCATACCCCGGAATCAACCCTGCTTATGCTTGTTTCGGCCTTTGCCGCGCTTCCCGGTTCCGCGAAACCGGGCAGGGAATGGATACTGGAAAGTTACGCGCTCGCGGTCAGGGAGGCGTACCGGTTTTTCAGCTACGGCGACGCCATGCTCATCAAGTAGGCGGCTATGCCCCCCTCTGGTTTGCGTTTATGATGCGTTCTATTTTTCCGTGTTCAAGTTTTACGATTCTGCCCGCGTCTTCGGCCACCTCGGGATCATGGGTTACTACGATAATGGCGCTGCCTTCCCGGTGGAGTTTGGTAAAAATATCAATCACCATTTTTTCATTGGCCTCGTCAAGGTTTCCCGTAGGTTCGTCGGCGAGAATAAGCCGGGGATAATTTATCAGGGCCCTGGCGATACATACCCGCTGCTGTTCCCCGCCTGAAAGCTGGCTGGGCAGGTGCCTGGCCCTGTCCGAAAGGCCCACCCGGTCCAGGGCCTCCAGCGCTTCTTTTTCGTCCGGCATGCTGTGGTAATACTGGGCGACCATGACGTTTTCCAGGGCGGTAAGATAGTTTACCAGATGGAACTGCTGGAAGATGAGGCCGATTTTATCCCGCCTCAGGGCCGTCAGGTTACGCCCGCTTTCCCGCGAAATATCGATTCCGTCAAGGATCACCTCTCCCGAACTGGGCCTGTCCATACAGCCGATGATATTCATCATGGTGGTCTTTCCCGAACCCGAAGGGCCCATGATGGCAAGCCACTCTCCCTGTTTCACCGTAAGGTTGATATTGCTCAAGGCAGTAAGGCTGCCGTAGATTTTTGAGATGTTTTTTAGTTCCAGTAAATCGGTACTCACATAATTCTCCTTAACTTCGCGTTTCTCCCGTCCCCCGGCGCTATTCGCCCCGCAGCACGACAGCCGGGTCCACTTCGGCGGCGCTCCGTACCGGGAGGAGGCAGGACAGGGCGGTAACCAGGACCGAACCGGCCAGAGTTACCAGCACGAAGAGAGGCCTGAAACTGACCGCCCGGCTGAATACGCTGACGCTCACTTCCCAGGCGAAGACAAAGCCGAAGACAGCGCCAAGAACGCCGCCGCCCGCGCCGAGGATGATTCCTTCCCCAAGGAACTCAAACGCCAGCCTCCCTTCGCCGGCGCCCAGGGCTTTTTTAAGGCCGATTTCCTTACGCCGCTCGGCAACAACGGCCATCATGGTGGTGGCGACGCAGATCATGATAAGAAGCAGCACAATGGCTGTAACAATATATATGAGGGCCTTGAGTTTGGCGAGTACGGTTCCTTCCGATTCGGTTACCCGCTTTACAAGGTGGGCCTCAAGGCCCGGAACGGCCGCGCCTATGGTTTCGGCCAGGGCCGTAAGCGCGTCTGAGGGCGCTGAAACGCTGCATTCCACCGTATCGATTTTTCCGCCCTCGGCCATCATTTCCTCAAAGTCCGAGAAAGACATGATGATAAAGGCTTCCTCGGCGCCGCCCGACTGGAGAATCCCGGAGACCTTTCGTTCAACGCCCCCGGAAAGATTGCTTCCCGGAATCGCGGAGTGTATAGGTTCACCCAGGGCGTTTGTTCCTGTTATGGTAAAAACGCTTCCCGGCGCGAGGGCTACGCGGTCAGCCACTTCCTGTCCGATGAGGGCTTCTCCGGGCGATGAAGGCCAGTTTCCCCGGATAAACCAGTAGGGGCTTGTTTTTTTGGCTTCTTCCAGACTGGTACCGGCGGCCATAAAGGGCTGTTCGTTTACCTTTACCGTGTGGTAGCGGTACGGGGCGGCGCCTATGAGGTCTTCCTCCGGGAAGAAAGAAACCGCCCGCCCTGCCTGTTCCGGCGTCAGAAATTCCCCGCCCTCTCCGGGAAGAAGTACCATGTTTGCCCCGTAGGAGCGGAATTCTTGTCCAAGCTGCCGGGGAATATCGTAGTAGATGGTGGAAAGCCCGGAGAGTATTGTCGCTCCCACGGCCACGGCCAGGAGGGCCACCAGCATGCGGGAACGGCGGCGTATCAGGGAGCTCATCGCCATTTTCAGGTAGAAACGCTGGGCCGTCATACAATCACCTCAGCGCCCATGCAGCACCTCCGCCGGGCGCAGGGAAAGGAGCAGCCTGATTGACGGTATGCTCCCCGCCAGGGTTACTACGAACACCAGCGCCGCCACAAGGGGAATGACCATGGGCTTGATGTCTATGGCCGAACCGAACACCGTATGCCCGATGATCCTGGCAAAGCCAAGTCCCGCGAAATAACCCGCGACGCCGCCCGCCGCGCCGGTAATGAGAATCTCGGTCAGGGCCAGAACCGAGACCGCCCCGTCCTGGGCGCCCAGCGCCTTGAGGAGACCTATCTCGTTTGCCCGTTCCATCACCGAGGCGGTAACCAGGTTTGAAATCCCCAGGGCCGAACCGGCAAGGCTCAGGATGGTAATGAGGAGCATGAGGAGTTGGGTCTTTTCGAGAATGGCCCCTTCGGATTCGGCGACCATGCGTATTGGTTTTGACACGGCGTCCGGGATGACTTCGTCTATCTGGTAACAGATGGCGCTTACATAGGCCGTGCAGTACCAGGTTTCCCATTCCTTGCTGGAAAGGCTTTTGGGGTCCTGGGCGGCCCGCCGGGAAAGTTCGTTGTCAGGCGTGGTAAGGGCGCTTACCTCCACGGAACTTACCATGCCGGACCGTCCCGAAAGAGCCTGGGCCGCGGGAAGGGAAACATAGAGGGCATCGTCCTCCGCGCCTCCCGCGTTGAATATTCCCCTGACAAGGAATTCCCTTTCTTCATTCCCCTGAGATTCAGGTCCCGGCGCGCGCAGCCTGATTGTACCGCCGGGGAGGAGGCCGAGTTTTTTCGCCGCGTTCCGCCCCGCCATGATCCCGTATTCGTCATCGTCAGAGAGCCATTGGCCCGAAACATCCCACCAGCTTTTCATGTTCACCATGCCCGTATCGAGGTTTTCTCCCGTAGGGAGTTCAAGATGATGGGAGAACCAGGTTCCTACCAATTTGAATTCTTCGCCCTCGTGTATACTGGAAATGACGCGGGTGTTGAGGTAGGGGGTAAAATCAACAATGTTGAAGGCCCAGAAAATCGTCTTGATCCTGCCGAGTTCGTCTTCGGCAAGGTACTTGTCCGGGACGCCCGATCCCCCGCCGTACAGATCGTCCATAAGGGAAGCGCCTTTTGGAACCACGTTGATATTGGCGCCGTAGGTCTTGAGTTCCTGGTTTACCTTGTCGCCCACGTCCAGCATCACGTTCAGCATGGCCGTAGACAGCGACGCGCCCAGGGCCACGGTAAAGGCGATCATGAGCATTTTTCCTTTCTGCCTGAACAGGGCGCCCCGCGCCATTCTCCAAAACATATTTTATTTGAACCTCCACTGTTCGTTTTCCAGATCCTGAATCTGTACGATCATCGAACCGCTTCTGAGCGCATAGGCCAGGGGAACAGGGTTGCAGCCTCCCCTGAAACCTATGGTAGATTTATTCATCACCACATCACAGAGGCGGCAGATAACTTCATTCTTGCGCTCGTAGTAGCCTGTGGCGCCGCAAATATCGCAGGCGTCAAGACCGACGCCAAAGGCGATTTCATTTTTTTTGATGACTATAAAGCGGACTTCTGTTTCTTCCGCCGTCATGTAGGCGAAACGGTGCAGGTGTCCGTCTTCAACCTGTTCAAGGGGAATGATTATTTCGTTCCCCGCGATAGTCATGGGTTCGGCGGGCGAGAGCGTAACGCCCCGCCTGTTCAGGGGTTTCAGCACGGCAAGGCTCACCACGGCAAGGGCAAGGACAGTTGACGCCGAAAGAGCCCAGCGGCGCAGGCGGCGCGAGGCTGCCCTGAACTTCCTGCCTTCAGCGGGATTTAGGGACAGGGCCGGTTTGGCGAAACTTTTTACAAAGACTGCAACAGGCAGCGCCGCGCTTACCGCGATGACGGCGTAGAAAAACACGGCGCTGTGATTAAGCGCGGCCGCCATGACGGAAAAAAGCCAGGGTATTATGCGTATGATTCTCCGGGCAAAGAGAAACTGTACCAGAACCGAAAGCTGGTTGAGCATATTGACAACAAGCGCCGCCGCGAGAACCGTCCTTAAAAGAAAGGCCGGGGCGTCAATACCGGCCTTGCAGACGGCCAGGGCGCCGGCCAGCACTACGGCAATTCCCGCGGCATACCCTATACACTTAAAAAGAAAATCTGCACTGAAAACCGTCTGGCCGGCCAAAAGAAATTCCGCCGGGTAAAGAAAAACAGACGGCAGGGCGTAAAAGAGAAGCAGCCCGGCAAGGAGCGGGCCTGAGTCAAGAATAAAAAGCGCTTCTGAAACACGGCCTTTTTTTTTGGCGGGTTTTTCCGGCGGGGATTTTTCATTTTTTTTCGCCCCGGCAAAGAGGAATACAAGTACGGTAATGCCGGAAAGCGCCGCGAAGGAGAGGGTCCAGGCGTTGATGATGGTCCTGTTGATAAAGGGCGTGGTCCGCTTGAGTACCGCCACCGCAAGACTCGCGGCGCAGCTTAAAGCGCAGATCCTGAGAAACCACTTTTCCCGTTTTACATGACCACCCGTGATAAAGGCCGCGAAAAGTATGGCCGTAAGCAGCGCCGTAACGGAAAAACTTTCAATGACCTGGATAAAGTATCTGAGCATAACCGGTCCCCGTCCGCGCCGGAGACACCGCCTGAAAAAGGCGGCGTCCGCGCGGAACGGATGGAGAACTTTCCTTTTTTACCAGGACGGGCCGGGGTAGGTGAAATCCCATTCGGCCACCAGGGGCTGGCCCCAGAACCTGCCGTTGACGCCGGTCTCCTGGTCTACGTGCAGCACATAGCCCTGGGCTTCGGGGTTCTGGATAATGAAACGTATCTTGTACTGGCCTATGCCGTTCAGCTTGAGATTGGCGCCATAGTGGGGACCGTCGCTGGCGTTCATGGGCATGAAGGTTCCTTCGGACCGCCAGCCGTTGGCCTGGGAAATCTCGTAGTCAACCGTCAGGTTGGGGACAAAGTCGCCGACCCCGTAACCCAGTTCGTTTTCCAGGGCCGAGATATCCGCCTCAAGATGCACATCCGAGTCCGCGGCGGCAAGCCCCTGGCCCGAAGGAAGCATGTCCACCGGCTGGAAATACACGCCGGCCACATTGAGGGGCCCGAGTTCAAAATCATCCCCCAGGGGGAATTCCTCAAAGCCCGCCTCGTCTTCGGCGGCAACCGAACTTGCCGGAGGCGCGCTTTGTCCCTGCTGGTTACAAGCGGCAAACGCCATAACGGCGCAGAGCATTAAAAGAAACATTGAACGATACCTGATCATCATCTGGTACTCCTTATATTTTTTTCCGGAACACCAGGGTTCCGGGGTTTTCGCGTTCATCATGCGGCCTTGCGCGGGGCTTTTTTCTGCCGCCTGATTTGTATAACAAAGGTAACTACGGTAAGAATCAGGAGGAGAATTTGGGGAATCAGGGTTTCAAGGGTAGGATAGATTCCCAAAATATCAACGGTAAAATTTACCGGCAGCAGGGTTACGGAAACAACGCTGCCTTCCTGCAATTCCTTGATGCCCGACCCGGTAAAAGATATGGACATGATAAAGAGCAGTATACTTGTGCCGAGGAAAAACGGTTTAAGGGGTATTCTGATACTCAGGAACCTGATCAGCAGATAGATAATGACAAGCAGCACAGAACCTATACCGAGACCGAGCCATATCATGCTGATGTAGGTTTTATTGCCCGCCAGGAGAGCCTGGTAAAAAAGTATGGTCTCGGCCCCTTCCCTGAAAACGGCAAGGAAGGCGGCGAAGGCCAGGGAAAAAACGCTGCCCCTGGCTATGGAACTTTTTACCTTGCCTTCGATGTAGCCTGACCACGCCTCGGATTCAGCCTTGGATACCATCCAGTTGCTGACATAGAACAGCACCACCACGGCGAGGAGCATGGTAAAGCCTTCGATGATTTCCTGGTTCTGCCCGCCGGCATTACTGGTAAGCATATTGAACACCCAGGCCATTACCACGCTGAAACCCAGGGCTATGACAGAACCCCAGTACACCGCCCGGACATTTTTTTTGCTGCCACTTTTGATAAGGTAGGCGATAATGGCGCCCACAATGATGATGGCCTCAAAACCTTCCCGCAGAATAATAAGAAGGGAACCCAGAAACACGCCCCAGGCGTTATCGGTCCTGCTGTCAAGCTGGGCGGCGTCCTCCTTGAGATAGCCTGAAAGTATGTTGAGGCTCTCCCTGGTTTCGTTATCAGCGCCCCTGGTAATGGCCTTTTTCGCCGTGCTGAACTGGTATTCAACCCTGCTTGCCCGCTCGCCCGAAATCCTCGTCATGACTACTTTTTCAAAGCCGAGTTTTTCGTAGTACTGGTAATAGGCGACGTCAACCTTGTCCTTGGCCCCTCCGGCGTCTCCGGCAAGGAACAGGCCGTATGCCTCGTCCAGAATGGCTGACATCTCGGCGGCTGTTCTGGTCCAGTTCCTCGCCGGGGCGGCGGGCTCTTCCCTGCCGTCAAGGCTGTTGGCCGTAACCCTGAGGACGCGGTTCAACTCGCTGAAATTTTTGCGCATATCCTGCTGGGAACTGTTGCTTTTCATGGAATCTTTTATATAGGCGAACCATTCCCCGATATTTTCCGCCCGCTCTTCCGAAATACGGGCCCTGACAGCGCTTTCAAAGCCTGTTTCCTGGTATATGCCGGAAAAAACAGCGTCCATCCGCGTTACGGCTTCTTCATTATTGCCCGCCACATAGCTGTACCATGCTTCGCTCAGGGCCCTGCGCATTTCCTCCTCCACGGAGGACCAGGGCTCCCCAAAAACCCCGGCTGACACCGCAAGCGCGAGCAGGGGCAAAAAAGCAAATAACTTTCTGGACACCATAACTCCTCTATAGGCGGCGCGAGCCGCCAAATCTATCGAACAGTAACGCGAAGCGTTACTGATAACTCCTCTATAGGCGGCGTGAGCCGCCGAATCCATCACGGAAGCTGTTTCCGGGTTTTACCCCGGAAACAGCTTCACCCTAGTTAGAGGAAACTAACAATAATTGTAAGTTACCATGTGCTAACACTTATGTCAAGACTTGACCGCGAGGTTTTCAAATTTTTTTCGATTATTTTTGCGGTATGGCGGTCCCGCCCTCTTTCAGCGAAGCGCCTCCCGCCTCGCGCTGACAACGCTTGAAACTGCAACAGCCCCGATAATGAGGCAGCCTCCGGCAAGGGCCGAAAGGGAAGGTTTTTCGCCGGTAACGAGAAGCACCCAAACCGGGTTAAGCACCGGTTCTACCATGGCGGTGAGCATGGCCTGGACCGCGCTGACGTATTTGACCCCGTATCCAAAAAGCACCGATGAAAGGCCTATCTGGAAAATTCCCATAAAAAAAACCGCCGCCACAGAGGGAAGCGTCAGTACCGGCCTGTAGATGAAGCAGAAGGGGAGGGCAAAGGCCGCGGTAAGAAAGTGGGAAAGCATCATGATGTCGGCAGGCTCCCCGTCTTTGTTCATGCGCATGAAAACGGAATTGAGGCCGAACAGGATGCCCGAGAGTACCGCAAGCAGGTCCCCCAAAAAAGCGCCGGCGGAAAGGCCGTCCTTAAAAAAGAGGACAAGCCCGGCCATGACTATGACCAGGGCGAGCCAGTGTTCCGTCCGGGGCTTTTCCCCTGCCAGAGCCCAGCCGAAAAGCGCCGCCCACACCGGGGCGCTGTACTGAAGCAGTATGGCGTTGGCGCTGGAAGTAAGTTTATTGGCAATGACAAATAATACCATGGTGGCGGCGTAGGAAAAGCCCCCTGCCCAGAGCACAAAGGGGTCCGGCTTTTTGCCTGGTCCGGCCCTCCGCCTCCGCGCGAGGACCAGCATGAAAAAACCCGCCACAAGGCTGCGTGATCCGGCGATAAGAATGGGATGCCAGTCCAGCAGTTTGATGAAAAGACCCGATGTACTCCAGAGAACCGCGCACACAAAAACCGCGAGCTGCCCATGCTTTGACGCCATAATTTATAGTACAGAAAAACAGAGGGAACGTTAAGGGAACAGATCCTTCCCTTTTTTCCCGCGAGTCGCTATACTGGAATGCCACTGGAATTCAAATGGAGGATTTTAATGAGTAAAGAGAAATACGTGTACTTCTTTGGTGAGGGAAAGGCCGAAGGCGACGCCAAAATGAAGAATCTGCTCGGCGGCAAGGGCGCGAATCTTGCGGAAATGACCAATCTGGGCGTGCCGGTGCCTCCCGGTTTTACTATCTCTACCGGGGTATGCGAGGCATATTACGAGAACAGGCAAAAGTATCCGGCGGGTCTTGAGACGGATGTGCTTGCCGCCCTGACACGGCTCGAAAAGGTCATGGGCAAAAAACTCGGCGATCCGGATGATCCCCTTCTGGTTTCCGTGCGTTCAGGCGCGGCTGTTTCCATGCCCGGCATGATGGATACCATCCTCAACCTGGGCATCAACGACAGGGCGGTTCACGGGCTGGCCCGGATGACCGGCAATCCCCGCTTTGCCTGGGACGCTTACCGCCGCTTTATCCAGATGTACGGCGATGTGGTCATGGAAGTTCCCCATGATGAATTTGAGGCCGCCCTTTCGGCGAGAAAAAAGGCCAGGAAAGTTGAACTGGATACGGACCTTGACGCCGGTGATCTTGAAAAGCTCGTTGACGACTACAAAAAGATAGTCAAGAAAGTTACCAAACAGGATTTCCCCCAAAAACCCATAGACCAGCTCTGGGGGGCCATCAACGCGGTTTTCGGTTCCTGGATGAACGAGCGGGCCATCAAATACCGGCAGCTCAACGACATACGGAACCTAAAGGGAACCGCGGTCAATGTGCAGTCCATGGTGTTCGGCAACTTCGGCGAAGATTCGGGCACCGGCGTATGTTTCAGCCGGGACCCTTCAACAGGAAAGAACGAATTTTACGGTGAATACCTGATGAACGCCCAGGGCGAGGATGTGGTGGCCGGTATCAGGACCCCCGAAAAAATTTCCACCCTGGCAAAGAAGAACAAGGCCGTATACGACCATTTGGTAAGCATAAAGAACCAGATGGAACTTCACTTTAAGGATATGCAGGACATGGAATTTACGGTCCAGCAGGGTAAGCTCTTCATCCTCCAGACGCGGAACGGCAAGCGGGCCGGAGCCGCGGCGGTCAAAACCGCGGTGGACATGGTGGCGGAAAAACTCATTGATACAAATACCGCCATCCTCAGGGTAAGCCCCGAACATCTTGACCAGCTGCTTCATCCCCAGATAGATCCCAAAGGACTCAAGGGCCTTAAATCCCTTACAAAGGGCCTTAACGCCTCTCCCGGCGCCGCCTGCGGCCGTATCGTGTTTAGCGCCAAAGAAGCCGAGGAATGGCACGCCAGAAACGAAAAGGTACTCCTGGTCCGCAAGGAGACCAGCCCCGAGGATATAGGCGGCATGGTGGTTTCCCAGGGCATACTCACCTCTACGGGCGGCATGACCAGCCACGCGGCGGTAGTGGCCCGGGGCATGGGCACCCCCTGCGTCGCCGGCGCCAAGGGCGTTTCGGTGGTAGGCAAGAAAGTGTTTATCGGGACCAGGGAGTTCAAGGAAGGGGACTGGATTACCATCGACGGTTCCTCAGGCGACGTATACGGCACAAAACTTCCCCTGGTAACGCCCAAAATTTCCAAAGACATGGAAACCTTTCTCTCCTGGTGCGACGGCATACGAAGCGCTTCCAGACGCCCCGGCGTCAGCGGCTTTGAGGTGAGGACCAACGCCGACCAGCCGGAAGACGCGCAGCGGGCCTTTGATTTTGGCGCCCAGGGCGTAGGGCTCTGCCGTACCGAACACATGTTCTTTGAAAAGGAAAAACTCATCCATTTCAGGGCCATGATACTTTCCGACACCGAAACTGAAAGAAAGGCCGCCCTGAAAAAGATACTGCCCCTTCAGAAAAAAGATTTCTTCGGCATCTTCAAGGCCATGAACGGCAGGCCGGTTACCATACGGCTCCTTGATCCGCCGCTCCACGAATTCGTGCCCCATACAAAGGCCGAGACCGAAGAGCTTGCAAAACACCTTGGCGTCAGCGCCAAATCCCTCATTCCCAAAATTGAAAAGCTCCACGAGGCCAATCCCATGCTGGGCCACCGGGGCTGCCGCCTGGCGGTTACCTATCCTGAGATTTACGACATGCAGGTCGAGGCCATAGCCCTTGCCGCGGTTGACTGCCTCAAAAAGAAGATCCCGGTTGACCCGGAAATAATGATTCCCATAGTGATAAGCGCGAGGGAATTAAAGCTGCTCCGCCCCAGCGCTGAGGCGGTACTCAAGAAGGTCTTTGACAAGGCCGGGGTAAAGCTCAACATCAAGATAGGAACCATGATTGAAGTTCCCCGGGCCGCCATACGGGCCGGCCATATCGCCAAATATGCCGACTTTTTCAGCTTCGGTACCAACGACCTGACCCAGATGACCTTCGCGTTCAGCAGGGATGACGTGGCGTCCTTCCTTCCCGAATATCTTAAGAAGAATGTCCTTGACGTTGATCCTTTCAAATCCATAGACGAAGAAGGCGTAGGCTTCCTCATCGAAACCGCCACCAAACAGGGCAGGGGAGTGAACCCCTCTCTCAAGGTGGGCATCTGCGGCGAGCATGGCGGAGATCCGGCGACCATTGATTTCTGTTACCGGGCGGGCCTGAGTTATGTCTCCTGCTCACCCTTCCGGGTTCCCCTGGCGCGGCTTGCCGGCGCCCAGGCGGTAATCAGGAACAGCAAATAAGGTGATGAACCGGCGTGACAGGCAAAAAGCCCAGACCCTGACGGACATCATGAGGTCCGCCGAGGAGCTTTTTCTGGAATGGGGTTATGAAAAAACCTCCATGCGGCAGATTGCCGAACACGCCGGCGTTACCAAGGGCGCCCTGTACCACCATTTTATATCAAAGGAAGAACTTTTTGAAAAAATGTGCGCCCTTCATTACAGCGTCCTTCTTGAGGCGGCCGGGCCCTATGCCGCGGACTCGTCTCTTTCCTGCCTTGAGCGCATGCAAAAAATCATCGCCCTGTCCAGGGGCATGGGCATAAGCCACATTACCTTTGTCTCCGAATACTTAAGGTTCCGCAATGACGAGGGCAGCGTTATACTCAAGGAACGGCTGCGGAAATACGACAAGAAGTTCAGCCTGAAAGTTCTCTCCCCCCTGCTCGGCGAGGCAAGGGAGAAGGGCGAATGTTCTTTTTCGGTTTCCCCGGACTACATCGCCCTTTTTATGCACCAGCTTGACCAGGGAGTACGGGAAGAACTCAACAGCATCTTTCTTGACGAAAATATAAAAAGCGCCGAGAAAAAAATAAGCGGGATGCTTGACGCGCATGTGTACGCCCTTTCCCGCCTTCTCGGCAAAACCGAGGCCGACATTGCCGCGCTTATAGGCAGAACGGAAAGCCTCAGGTTCTACCACGATCTGCTCCGGGCAAGCCAGATGGGATGACGCGGGACGCTTTCCGTGACGAGTCCTTGATTTATAAATCGAAAAGCCGTATAAAATAATCATGAACAAGAAACATTTTTCTCTGCTTCTTACAGCCGTTCTGGGAGGGCTTGTTTCCCTTTCCGCCCAGTCAAGCGTTACCATTTACGGCATACGCG
>JAISCK010000200.1 GCA_031265635.1 Spirochaetaceae bacterium | reverse complement strand
AGCCGCAGGCCCCGTGAGGGAAGATCCGATACCAGCATTTTGTCCAGTTCTTCCCTGACCCGCTCAATGGCCACCTGGGTTGTGGAAGGAAGGGCCGGGGCAATGGCGGCAAGGGTAGTTTCTTCAAGTTTGAAATCAAGCTGGGAGGCAAAGCGCAGCGCCCGCAGGGGCCTGAGCCCGTCTTCGCCAAAGCGCTCTTCGGCCCTGCCCACACAGCGTATAAGTTTTTTCCGTATGTCATTCCGGCCGCCAAAGGGATCGGTCATGCTCCCGCCGGGAAGCCGTATGGCCACGGCGTTCATGGTAAAGTCCCTGCGGGAAAGGTCCTCCTCGATGGTCGCCGCGTAGCGTACCGAGTCGGGCCGTCTCCCGTCACTGTAGGCCGATTCCGTTCTGAAGGTGGTGGTCTCTATGGAACGGCCCTGGTGCCGTATGGTAACTGTCCCGTGTCTGATTCCCGTGGGAATGACCCTGCGGAACATGGCGATGACTTCCTCCGGTCTCGCGTCGCTCGCGAGATCCCAGTCATTGGGATGCTTGCCCAGAAGCAGGTCCCTGACCGCCCCGCCGACAAGATAAACCTGTTTTCCCCGTGAAGCGAAAACCTCAGCCACTTCCTTCAATATGGGGTGAATGAACACCGTGCGCATCCCTCGCACTATACTATATTCTCAGCCCCTTTGAAAATGGATATACTCGACTTGCGGCCGCGAAATTGCGGGGGTTAGGAGGAAGCAATGCGGGGGATCGCGTTTATAGGAGGCGAAGGGCCTGCTCCTGAAATCAGCGGGAGGCTCGCCGGAGAGGCTGAACTCTGCGCCGCCGCCGACTCAGGGCTCATGGCGGCGGAGGAGGCGGGGCTTCGTCCCGACTGGATAACAGGCGACATGGATTCCCTTGACGATATGTCCCGGCTCGAAAAATACCCGGCGGACAGGGTCATCCGGTATTCCCGCGACAAGGACTACACGGACACCGAACTGGTCCTGGAACTGCTGTGGAGCCGGGGCTGTGACGAGGTCTGGCTCATAGGCGGGGGAGGGGGGCGGCTGGACCACCTTCTGGCTATACGTTCCCTTTTTGAACGGGAAAAAGCTCCTGACCGCTGGATCACCGCCAGGGAGGACAGTTTTTGCCTGGATAGCGCAGGGACACATACAAGGGAATTTATCAGGACGCCCCGGTCCGGGGTTTCGGCGTTTCCCCTTGGAAACGGCCCCTGGAAGATTCGCAGCCGGGGCCTCAAGTGGCCCCTTGACAATGTGGCGTGGAACAGGGGTTTTGCCGGCGTAAGCAACGAGGCCCCGGAAGGCCGGTTCAGCGTTTCAGTAAGCGAGGGCCGTTTTCTTGTAATCCTGGAAGGCGCTGCCAAGGTTCAATATATATGATTTTTCATACATGGTGAGAATTTACTTTACGGGTCAGGGCTCGTTCTCCTGTAATATGCCGCTGATCGCCGCCTCGGAACCCTGTTCCAGGGCAAGGTATTTGAGCAGCACGGGGTATTTGGTCAGAAGTTCGCCATAGCGGGTCAATTCGTCAAAGCGGAGCTGGCTGTTCATGCGGTTCTGGGCCGCGCTGAGGGTACCGGGCCTGAGCGTATCGGTCTGGCGGGCAAGGTATTCATCATAGAGGGAACGCAGCGACCGGTAGAGGGCATAATCCGGGAAACGGGCCACGGTGATGATGAGCGAAAGATGTTCGACACCGGGGAAAGCCCGTTCAATATCAGCTTTGACATCAGCGACTTCGCCCTGGGCAATGGCGGTCATTGCGGTTTCGTCTTCGGCATAGAAACGCAGGCGCTGTACGGCAAAGGCCGCTATCTCTGCGGCTGTCTTGTCCTCAAAGGAATCGAGGGCGGCCTGGTCCGCCGCGGCCCCTTGTCCGGCAAGGACCGTAAGCGAAGACGGTTTTATGCTGAACGAAAAGGAACCTTCAACTTCATAGGAAAAATCAAGGGGTATTCCTTCAAGAGAACTTAAAACCTCTCCTGACGGCAGGGAGCCTTTGGCCGAAAGTTCCCGTGATACGGTATCAAGGGAAAAAACACTGACCCTGGCATTGGTGGGAATGAGGGCGTACCAGGCCCAGCGGAATTCCCCTTCCTGAATAAGCCGGTCGTCAATGCCGTGGGTTTTGGAGCGCAGCACGCCGTAGGAACCGGGGGGAACCGTGCGCTGGACCCAGCCAAATACAAAACAGGCGCCGGCGAGAACAATAAGCAGTATAAACACCGCGATTATCTTTTTCATAAACCCTTCCTATTGTTACGCTGTCCGTATAGCGATATTATTGATAATAAGCTGAATCGCTCAGGCTATCCAGCCCCCAGGGAGTTGTATTGAAAATTTCGAGACCGGCAAAAAAACCCCTCATCCTGCTTCTGGTCAAGCGGGGAGTGCTTTTTTTGGGCGCCCTCTGTTTTCTGACCGGCTTTCTGTATGCCCTGGGTACACGGCAGGGCTTTATGGACCGTACCCAGATACTGCTTTTACGGCTCCTTGCCGTTTTGGGCGTGCTTCTTGCCACAGGCATGGTCGCCGGGGTAATCACACAGGCGGTATTCATGGTACTGTATAAGAAACCGGTGTTTTTGGGAGACCTGGCCTGGTTTTTGTTTCTCGGGCTCACAGGGCTCATTGCCGCTCTGGGGGCGGCGTTTATTTTGATTCTTGCCGGGGGGAACAGCGTCTAATGCCGGAAAAACATCTTATAGCGGTGCGCGGAGCGGTTCAATGCAAAAATGAAGCCCGTGATATGGCTGTCCAGGTCGGGGCTCTCTATGACGAAATACTCACGCGCAATAAACTCGCCGAAGAAGATCTGGTTTCCCTGATTTTTTCGGTAACAGCCGACCTGGACGAAGCCAACCCCGCGACGGCCCTCAGAACCAGCGGCAGGGCGGCCAATGTGGCTCTTTTTGTAACCCAGGAAGCCAGGGTCAAAAACGGCGCCGGGAGCACGGACCATATTGTGCGGCTCCTCATCCATGCCTACGGGGACCCCGAA
>JAISCK010000169.1 GCA_031265635.1 Spirochaetaceae bacterium | reverse complement strand
GGATTCAATATGGAGGAGAACTATGAACAGAATTGTCTCCAAGAAACAGCTCTCCGCCGGTGTTTACGAAATGACCGTAGACGCGCCGCTTATTGCCGGAGCGCGGAAGGCGGGGCAGTTTTTGATTGTCCAGATCGATACAAACTGGGGAGAAAGGATTCCCCTGACCATAGCTGACGCGGACGCGGGCAGGGGAACGGTAACTATGGTGTTTCAGGCTGTGGGGGCCACTACCAGTAAACTTGCCGCCAAAAATCCCGGAGACTGTATCGAAAACATACTCGGTCCCCTGGGTAATCCCACCCATATCGAAAAATTCGGCAGCGTGGTATGTGTGGGCGGCGGCATAGGCGTGGCGCCGCTTTTTCCCATAGTCCAGGCGATGAAGGCCGCGGGCAATACGGTAACGGTCATCATAGGCGCGAGAAACAAAGAGCTGGTGATTTTCGAGGACAGGATGAAGCAGTACGCCGATGATCTCATCATTGTTACCGATGACGGTTCCTTTGGCCGCAAGGCCCTGGTAACAGAACCCCTCAAGGAACTTTGTTCAGGCGCGGCCAGGCCCGACATGACCGTCGCCATAGGGCCGCCCATTATGATGAAGTTCTGCGAAAAAACCACCGCCGAATTTGACGTGCCCATACTGGTTTCACTCAATACCATCATGATAGACGGAACAGGTATGTGCGGCGGCTGCCGGGTCAATGTTGGCGGCGAAACCAAATTTGTCTGCGTTGACGGTCCTGAATTTGACGGCCACAAGGTTGATTTTGACAACATGATGATACGCATGAAAGCCTTTAAGGAACGGGAAGACCAGGACCGGCATAAGTGCCAGCTTGCGTTGTGAGGGAGCTGTATGAGTAGTAAGACCAGTGAAGAACTTGAGATTGAAGCAAAGGCGCTGCTCTCGCCCTTTTTGAGCCGTAAGGCCGGGGGAGAAAAGATCACCCCCAGGGACCGCCTTGCCATACCGGCCCAGGAAATGCCTGTCCAGGATGCCCGCGCGCGGGGCGGGAATGTCGAAGAAGTGGCCCTGGGCTACGGCGAGTCCCAGGCCCGTCTTGAGGCCGAGCGCTGTCTGGGCTGCAAGAACGAGCCCTGCGTCGCAGGCTGCCCGGTGCAGGTTCCCATTCCCCGCTTTATCGCCGAAATCCAGAAAGGCGATTTTAAGGCCGCCGCTGATGTCATAAAGGAGACCAATCTCCTTCCCGCCGTATGCGGCAGGGTCTGTCCCCAGGAAAAGCAGTGCCAGGCGCAATGTACGGTAGGAAAGAGCCTTAAAGATATTGGCAAGGCTGTAGCCATAGGGCGGCTTGAGCGTTTTGCCGCCGACTGGGAGCGGACCAACGGCAGGGTAACAACGCCCGCCGTAAAGCCGCCTACCGGAAAAAAAGCCGCCATCATCGGGTCCGGCCCCGCGGGGCTTACTGTCGCCGCCGATGTCGCCAGGGAAGGGCATGAGGTTGTTATCTTCGAGGCTTTCCATAAAACCGGCGGCGTCATGGTATACGGCATCCCCGAATTCCGCCTCCCCAAGGCCATAGTTCAGGAAGAGGTAGATCTCCTCAAAAAAATGGGGGTAAAGATTGAAACCAATTTCCTTGTGGGAAGAACAAGGACCATCATGGAATTGCTTGAAAAGGACGGCTATGGCGCGGTTTTTATCGGCGTAGGCGCGGGGCTCCCCAAATTCCTCGGCTGCCCCGGCGAAAACTACGCGGGCGTTTTCAGCGCCAACGAATACCTCACCAGGGCGAATTTGATGAAAGCCTACGACGCCGGTCATTCGGACACGCCCATGTTCAGGTCAAGGATAGTTACGGTCATAGGCGGCGGCAATGTGGCGATGGACGCGGCCCGCATGGCCCTCCGCCTCGGCGCGGAGCAGGTCCATGTCATCTACCGCCGTACCAGGGACGAAATGCCCGCCAGGGCCGAAGAAGTGGATCATGCCGCGGAAGAAGGGGTGGTTTTCAATTTTTTGAGGAATCCCAGTAAAATACTCGGTGATGACAAGGGGCTGGTAACCGGCCTTGAGCTTCAAAAATTTGAACTCGGTGAACCTGATGCTTCCGGCAGGAGGAGTCCTGTCGTTGTACCGGGTTCGGAATATGTCTTTGACTGTGATACGGTCATCGTGGCCCTGGGTAATGAATCCAATCCCCTGCTTACCAGGACTACCGCCGGCCTTACGGTTGACCGCCGGGGCCGCATCGTGGTTGACGGAGGCCAAAAGACTTCCCTTGACCGGGTCTATGCCGGCGGGGATATAGTGCTGGGCGCGGCTACGGTAATACTCGCCATGGGCGAAGGCCGCCGGGCCGCCGCGTCCATCAATGAGGCGTTATCATAATGGGCGGGAGGAAATTTTTTGCCCTCATGATCTGCGCGGCGCTGCTTTCCCTGCCGGGGTTTTCCCAGGAGACGAGGCCCGACGCCCTGCGCAGTTACCGCATAGGCCGCGACCTGGAAGCCCGCGACAGGCTTCAGGACGCGAGGCCCTATTACGATGAGGCCATCAGGATATGCCTCGAAGAAATAGACCGGAACGCCGTCAACATGGATTCCTATACGGTGCTTACCTGGGCCCTCCAGCGGCAGAACCGTTATGCCGAAGTTATCGAATGGGGCCAGCGCGGGCTCAGGGTAAATACCAATGATTTCCGCATCATCGAAACCATGGGAGAGGCTTCGTTCTATCTAAACCAGTACGCCCAGTCCCTGCGTTACATGCAACGTTATGTGGACGGGAACCCCCAGGGAGAACGAATATCGGTGGCGTTCTTTTTTATAGGAGAAATCTACCGGCTCCAGCAGAAGTACCGTCATGCCGACATAGCCTATACCACCGCGGTGCGCCTTGAGCCCGGTCTTGCCCTGTGGTGGTACCGCCTGGGCACGGTCCGCGAATCGGCGGGGGAATACCCAAACGCGGTCGAGGCCTATGAGCGGGCCCTGCTTCTCAATCCCAATTACCGCGAAGCATCCGAGGGCCTTGTCCGTTCCCGCCGTTAGAAGCTACTGGCTTACAAATTCCGCGCCGCGCTTGTCCAGAACCGTAAGGCTTGACAGGGCAATGTACAGATAGGGATAGCCGTCTTCGTCGTATGTTTTAAGGACGCCTGTCGCCTCAACCCAGTCGTCGATGTCCGGGTAGCCTCCGGCCCCTTCCCATGCCACTTCAAAACCGGCGTTTCCGTCAGTCCCGCAGCAGCCGGGGCCGTAGCGTATCACAAAACAGTACTCTTTCCCGGTGTAGCCTTCCCGCTTGAAGAGACCCTCAAGGCGTATGCCCCTGCCAAGGTAATCATCGGGGTTAAGGTAAACGTCGTTGGTCTGGGCAATAAACATTTTTTCCTTTATGTCGATAATAGCGCCTTCGGGGATTTGCGCCGGCGTAAAAGAAGGCGGCAGGACATGAGGCACAGTCTGTGGCACGGCGGGCGGGTCCTCTTCCGCTCCGGCGCTTTCGGGCAGCAGTACCTGAAGGGCCGTTCCGGCGTTTTTTGAAAGCGACCCATAGGACAGGCCCGCCTTGTTTTTGCAGCCCGAAAAAGACCAGGCAAGAAACACGCCTAACACCAGCAGCGCCGCAGAGCCGCTCCTGACAGATGCCGGGCCAAAAACAGTTTTTTCTTTTTTCATGTTTTTCTCCTCAACGCGCATCCGCGCGGATTGTTTTGGATGCCGTGTTTATCAGCCAGAACAGCAGAAAACCGGCAATGTT
>JAISCK010000164.1 GCA_031265635.1 Spirochaetaceae bacterium | reverse complement strand
CGGCATGTCAAACCTTATGGAAAGCGTTCTCGAGATTTTTACCGGGACCTTTGTTAAAACCATCCTGATAGTCTGTTTATGCGGCTGCGCCATCGCCTACGGGTTTAACAAGGACAACGAGAAGATGAAGCGGAACGCCCTGGCCATAGGCGTGGCGACGGCAATCCTCTGTACCGCTTCCTTCATCGTCGATAAAATATGGGAAGCCTCCCAGGCGTAATATATGGCCGACATGAGACCGTTCAGCCGTATCGTGCACCGCTCCCTCCTCCAGCGGGAGCTTATGGCCGGGATTCCCCAGGCGGGGCTATTCATACTCTTTATGCTCGCCGTCGTTTTTATCTACGGGCTTGAGCTCTATTTCATGCTCGTGCCCATCCTCATCCTCTACCTCGTTATGCGCCACCTCACCGCCAAGGACCCCTGGTTTATCGACATCGTGCTTGAAAACATCACGCAGAAGGACAGGTTTTTGCCATGAGCGAAAGCACCGGGCTTTTCTATACCCAGCTCCCCTGGAATTTCATCACCCGCTTTCACGAGGGTGTGGTGGTCCAGAAAGACGGCATACTCCAGAGGACTTTCGCCTACCGCGCGCCGGACCTCGATTCTGTTGACGCCTTCACCGTCGACAGCCTCGCCCTCAGGGTCAACGACTTCGCCAAGCGTTTGGGCACGGGCTGGGCTTTCCAGGTGGAGGCCCAGCGTTTCTTTACCCGGGAATACCCCGGCGCTGATTTCACGTACCGTTCCGGCGGCTTCGCCTCCCTTGCCCCCTACCTTATCGACCGGGAGCGGGAAGAAGCGTTCCGCGCCGCCGGGAAGCATTTCGAGTCAAGCTATTTCATCACCTTTATCTGGAAACCGCCTTCGGAGAACGCGCGGAAGCTCGCGAAGCTCTTTATCCGGGCGGGGGAGAATGCCTCCTCCGGCGGGGAAGGAGTGCGGGAAAACGTCGCGTATTTTGTCAGCGAAACCAACGCCGTTGTCGGGGTGCTCGGCCGGGGCATGCTTATAGCCCCCCTTACCAATGAAGAAACCGTGGCGTACCTTCATGCAAGCGTCTCGTTTAACCGGCACCCCATACGCTTCCCGGTTACGCAGATCCTCCTTGACCGCATCCTCCCCGATTCGGAACTCGTTACGTCCCTTACCATGAAGCTCGGCGATTACTGGATTCCCATTATCGGGGTGAACGACTTCCCGGAGGCGACCTACCCGGCCATCCTCGACGGCCTTAACCGCGCCCGGCTGGAATACCGCTGGGTAAGCCGCTATATATGCCTCGGTAAGGAGGACGGCAAAAAGGAGGCGAAGAAAAAAGAAAAGGGCCACGGCGGGAAGGAAACGTCGGCCTTTCAGTCCCTCTCCGGGGGACCGCCCAAAGTCACCAACCACGGGGCAAGCGTCAAGAAACTGGACGCGATTGCCGCCGGCATTGAGATAGACACCGACGAGGCGGCCCTGGGCTTGTATACTTCCAACGTCATGGTATGGGACCCTTCCCTCCAGGCCGCCCGGAAAAAAGCGGACACGGTGAAAAACATCATCAACAGCGCGGGCTTTACCTGTAAGGAAGAAACCTTTAACGCCCTGGAGGCTTTCAAGGCCATGATGCCCGGCCAGATCTACGCCGATTTCCGCGCCCTCCCCGTCATGACCACGACGCTTTCCCACGTCGTGCCCCTCTCTTCCGTATGGGCGGGCATGCGTACCAACGAACACGCCGGCCGCGTTTCGGGGTGCGACCTGCCCCACCTGGTATGCTCCACCGCCGAGGGGACCCCGTTTTATTTCAACCTCAACCCCTCGGACGTCGGCCACGCCGCCGTATGGGGGCCCACCGGCGCCGGGAAGTCAACCTTCCTTAACCTGCTTGAAACGCAGTTTTTTAAGTACCCCGGCGCCCAGGTCATCGTCTTTGACAAGGACAGGAGCTGCCGCCAGCCCTGCCTCGCGTGCGGGGGCCTCTACTACGAACCGGCAGGGTCCTCCCCCGCCGGTGCGAGTTTCCAGCCCCTGCGGGATCTCGAAACCGACCGGGACCTCATGAACGCCATCGAGTTCATCGAGGCGTGCCTCGCCGTAAGCGGCTGCCCGGCTACCCCGCCCATGAGCGCGGCCATAAAGGAAAGCCTCGAACTGCTCAGGGACAAGTCCAAACAAAGCGCCCGCACCATGACCAGTTTCAAACAGTACCTTAACTACCCCGACCCCGCCACCGGCCAGGAAGTGTTAAAGCGGGCCCTGGGCGACTATTTCATTGACGGCGGCAAGTACGGCAAGATTTTTGATTCCCGCTCTTCCCCCATTTCCCTTGACACCCCTTTTCTTTGTATCGAAATGGGGGAGCTCATGCGGCGGGGGCGGGGCTGCGTGGTTCCCGCCCTGGTCTACCTTTTTAACCTGGTGGAAAAGAAATTCGACGGGCGGCTTACCCTCCTCGTGCTGGATGAGGCGTGGCTCTTTTTGAAAGATGAAAACTTCGCGGAGAAAATCACCGAATGGCTTAAAGTCCTCAGGAAGAAAAACGTCTTTGTCGTATTCGCCACCCAGGACGTGGGGGACGTGGCCAATTCCCCGCTTAAAACGACGGTCATCCAGCAGTGCCTGACAAAGGTGTACCTGGCCGACCCGTCGGCGGCCACTTCGGGGATGATGGGCGTGTACCAGGCATTCGGGCTCTCGGACCCGGAGATTGAAGTCATCGCCGCATCGGAAATGAAGCGGGACTATTTTTACACAAGCCCCCTGGGGCGGCGCCTGTTCCGGCTTGACCTGGGGAAAACCACCCTGGGGCTTATCGGGGGCGCGGACCATGAGTTCCTTGACGGCCTCTCTTCAGAGTATGAGGGCGGTTCCGCGTTCTGCCGGGAGATACTGGCGCATAACGGCGTTGATTACAAAGCCCTTCTCGGCGCCGGCGCGCCTAGTGACCCTCGGCCGGTAAAGCGGAAAGCCGTGCCGGAGGCGGAACAGGCCCCCGTTTCTGAAATTTCTGAAGAAACCTCAGGCGCGGACGCCGCGGGCGCCAAAGGAACGGCGGCGGCCGTTACGCCCGCCGCGGCGGGCCTCCTTGACGCCGTCATGGCTATGGCCGGTAAAAAAGGGAAACCCGGAAGCGGGAGGGCCGCCGCCTCCATAGCGAAGAAATTCTCCGTGAGCGAGGCGACCGTCTACCTGGCCCGGAAGATAGCGAAGGCCGGGCGGCCCGACCTGGTCGAACAGGTAAAGGCCGGGACGCTGTCATTACGGCAGGCCGGCAAACAGCTTGCCAAACAGCGGGAACAGGATACCGCGCTTGCCGTATAGCGGGAGCCCGTGACGCGGCAGTATACTCAAGCGGGGGAAAGCCATGGAACTTGAATACACGTATTGGGAAAGCAAAGACGGCTGGCTTATCGGCTATCTTAATATCTGGCCCGGCCAGTTGACCCAGGGTAAAACCGTCGCCGGTCTTGAGGAAATGCTTCTTGACCTCTATGAATTTTACAAAGAGGAACAGGAAGAAAAACCCGCCGAAAAGAAAACGGGAACAATAAAAGTACCGTAACCAGGATACCACGCTTGCCGTGCGGCAAGCTGAAAAAAAATTTTTCTAATAAAGGAGCCTCGTCATGAAAAAGAACTGTATCGCGCTGGTTTTAGCGGCATGCCTTCTGGCCGCCCTCGCGGGCTGTGTCTCGTCGGCAATTGAAAAACGGTTTCCCGAGCGCTGGGAAAAAACCTACACCGGCATGAGCCTTGAGGAGTTTAAGGAAGTATGGCCCGACGCCAAGTATGCCGGGTACGGCGAGCAGGGCGCGGAACTCTATACCTACGCGCCGCTCAACGTGTATACCCTCAACCCCAGAATCGAGTTCTTTGTCTTCCGGGAAGGCAAACTGGTTCAATACTACGAACAGTAGGGAAGGCTATGGACCTTGCCTATACCTATACTATGGACGGCGGTTTTTATGTCGGCCATCTTGACCGGTACCCGGAATATACGACGCAGGGAGAAAACCGCGAGGATTTCGAAAGCGCGTTACGGGAAATTTACGGCTGGATAAAAGACGGCACCCTGGCCGTTACAAAGGAGGCGTCATCATGAAAAAAATGTTTTTAGGGATACTCTTAATTCTGTCAGCGCTCAGCGCGCACGCGCAGTTCGGCGTTGTTTCAGCCCCCATACTGGAAAGCCTCACGCAGGCAACCCACATCGACCAGGTCATCTATTACATCCAGATGGTCGAACAGCAGATGCAGGCGGCGGCCAATACCTACAACCAGCTCCAGAACATGATACGGGCCGAACAGCGGGCGCTTGACAACCTCAAGGGCATTACCCAGGTTTCAGACTTCGGCGACTTCATGGACTGGTACAACCGGCAGCTCTATCTTGAACGCCAGACCGAACAGCGCTTTACCAACATGGGCATCAAGATAGGCAAAAAGACCTACAAAGTGGCCGACATCGACCAAATCCCCGATGCCGCCGGTTCCCGCTACGGCTCTGAGTATTGGGCAAACGAGTTTACGGACGAACAGCGCAGGGCCATGTGGCTTAACCTGGGCATGACCCCGGCGAATTACGCCTACGTCCAGACCTGGAAAGCGAAGGAGGACGAGATAGGGCGTATTCTCCTTACCAACCGGGAAATCCAGAACGAGGAATACCAGGAGGCCATGCTGCGGAACCGGGAACTTTCCGACATGGTCCTGAACGGCGACGTAGGCGAGAAAGGCGTCTTACAGGCCATTTTTGAAGTACTCGTCGATACCAACAAGGCATCCAGGGAAGGCAACATGCAGTACGCCATGGCCCTTGAATACCAGGAGGCGCGGGACAAGCAGGGCGAGGCCCCGGCAAATGACCCGGTTATCTCCGACTGGTGGGGCCAGAGCATGTTCCGCCCCATCGACAACTAAGGCGGGGGCTTCTTTAGGGCGCATCCCGCGCAAAGCGCGGGACCGGGCTATCCGCTTCAATCTTTTGGCTCCGCCAAAAGGATTTCCGCTTCTATCCCTTGCGTCCGGAGGGGTAGCGGCGCCAGCGGCGTTTCTTGACAGGCGGCTGTTATCGGGGCACAATAGTGTTAGGGAGTATAGAAAAAGGTGATGGCTGTTCCTAAAATATACCTTGAAACAACTATGTTCAGTTTCTATTATGAAGAACGTACCGCCCCGCCGTACCGGGAATTAAAAACCCAGGTCCGCCGGATTTTTGATTTGATAAAAGCCGGGGAATATGAGCCGTATACATCACCCCATACGACCAGAGAGATTGACGATGAGCCAAACGAGAAAAAGCGGGGGAAAATGTGGGGGCTTATTCCCGAATACGCTATTAAAATTCTGGATATTACCGACGAAGTAAAGCGGCTGGCAAATCTATACATTCGGGAAAAGACTATTTCCCCGCTCCACCTGACAGACGCCGCCCATATTGCCATATCGGTGGTCAATGGATTAGACTATATTGTGAGCCTGAATTTTTCTCATATAGTCAGGGCCTGGACTATTGAGCATGTCAGGCAGGTAAATGCCAGGGAAGATTATAAGGGCATTGGGATATATAGGCCAATGGAGGTATTAGAAATATATGAAAACGATTCAGGATTACATGAATGACCCCCGCATCCTTAATGATCCTCAAATGGCGGGAGCTCTGGAACCGGTAAAGGAAATTCACGCTATCAGGCTTAAAATTCAAGACGAGACCGAGGGGATGAGCTCGGCGGAATGGGTCGAGTATTACAACAGCGCGGCCAAAAAATCCCTTGCCAGGCACGGCCTTCCCCCCACGCTTGTCAATCTCTCCGGACAGGGAAAACTACAACCGCGCGGGAGGAAAGCCCAATGAAAAAGCGGCAAGGCCGCCATCTCTAAACTTTCCCTTGACATGTGCCGGATACCGGAGGACAATACCTACGGAGGAAAGCCATGAAGAAATTTACGTTAATTATATGTTTTTTTGTAGCTCTTGCTTTTATAATGACAGCCTGTAGTGATAAGGCAAATTTAACCAGTAGCCCAATTTTATGGAAGGACATCAAATCTGGTATGTCTTTTGATGAAGTAAAAGCAATGTACCCAACCGCGGAACTTGTTAAAGAGGCAGATGACACTAATAAGGTAGAAGTTCTTCTATTTGATGGTGTTATTATCCAAAAAGAAAATTTTCTTGTTCAATTTGTTTTTGAAGACAAAAAAATAATTGGCGTTAGTTTGTACCCAAAGAATGAGTTCAAAGGAAATATTGCTGATGAGTTATTTGATAACCTCGAAGAAGAACTATCCCAAAAATATGGAAGTCCGGTTGAAGAGAATTCAGATAGAATAAATCTGCTTTATGATTTCAAACGGTTTGTGTGGAACACTCAAGGTGTGATTATAGAATTGTATTATAAAAGGGCCAGATTTAGTACTGATATTAGTACACTATATGTGTATTATCTAGCTGGTACAATAGAGAAAGAAGATAATTTGTGATTCAATTGGAATTATAATAGTTACGGAGGAAAGCCAAATGAAAAAATTAATAGTGTTTGTGGTAATTACCTTTGCCGCGTCTTCCGCCTTCGCCCAGGACCTCCCCACCCACGAGGAAGCCGCCAGGGTAATCGAAGGCTTTTTTAAGTGCATTGGAAACGGCGACGCCGGCGGTTTGAGAAATTATGTAACTGAAGAATTTACGGTGGCAGGAGAATTGTACATAACAAATTTATCCGAAGATGAAAGAGTCGTTTTTAAAACCTATCGAGTCGATATTTCCTTAATCGAAGAAACCAGCAGAGGGAATTATCATTGTGTCTACACCGACAATAATATTTTTTATAACGGCAGGGGTTTGCTGAATTGTACCTTAATCAGAACCGGGTCCGCCCTGTTGATGACATATTAGTACAATCCCCGCTGTTTTGCTGAAAAGACCGCCCCTCGCCGGGCGGTTTTTTTATAGGGTAGAGAGGTAAATCATGGAATCACTGAATGACGCCTTCTTTTTCGTTACCGACAAAATAGCCGCGCTCCAGGAATTTTTCTGGGCCAGGGCCTGGGACATCGGGAGGATAACCCTCTTTATCGCCCTGGTTACGGCGGCGGTCAACTACGCGCTTACCGGGGAGGGACTAAAGGGTAATCTTATAAAAATAGGCAAGGCCCTGGTTTTCTTTATCGTCATCATGTGGGCCTACCCCTGGATTATCTCCCACATCACCGAATGGACCTTTAACGCGGCCAAGGCAAGCATCTGGGACGGCGGCCTTGAGCGGGAAATAGAACAGACCAAGGAGGACACGGCCACCGTGGTAGAAACGGCGATGGACGAGGAACCGGACCCTTTCGCCTACAACTTCCTCGCAGCCGGCGGTTCCACATACGTATCCTCATTCATATCACCATACACATACAGCACAATGACCAGCGAAAAAGTGTCGGCAGACAAAGACCCCAGGGAGTATTTTTCCGACATCCTTGTACACCATACCGCCGGGAACGGGAACAGCTACTGGGCCGTGGCCCCCCGGGCCGCCCTGGGCGCGGTCATGCTCGTCGCCGGGAGCTGTATCACCTTCGCGGATAACGCTAAAAAAGATCCTCCACTCTTTCTCCCTAATTTCAGCCAAGTCATAAAAGGGTGGATCTGCGCGTTAGCCGTCATGTTAACCGGGACCTTCGCGGTCCTTGAATATGTCGTCACCTTCATGGAATACATGTTTGTTACCTCGGTCGGGATAATCCTGTTCCCCCTGTCCCTGTGGGAAGGGAGCAAGTTCATGGCCGAAAAACTCATCAGCGCCATCATAGGGTTCTTTATAAAACTGCTGTGCTGTACTATATGCATGTTCATTGCGCTCTACGGCTTCTTCACCCTGTCGCGGACCGTAACCGCCGCGAAGTTCGTCGGGTCAGTTGACCAGATATTTATGGTCATCTTCGTTTCCTTTTTGTTCTTCATCCTCTGCAAGGCCGCGCCGAACCTTGCCCAGTCCGTTTTTACCGGGACGCCCTCCCTTTCGGCGTCAAACGCCATCGGGGCCGTAACCAGCGCAGTCGGGGCCGCCGCGGCGACGAAGAATATTGTTCAGTCGGGAGCCGGGGCCCTTGCCGGAGGGGCGGCCCAGGGCGTGTTCGCCGGGGCGGGCATGATTGCCCAGGCCGGCGCCGCCGGAAGCGCGGCGAAAACCCTCGGCGCTTCGGGAGCCGGGGCAGTCCTCTCTTCCCTGGGGCACAGCGCGGGGGAAGCGCTCAAGTCAGGCGGCGGGGACCTGGCCCGGAGCCTCATCGCGGGCTCCCCCGGCGGGGCGGGAAGCAGCGGGTACGGGGTTAACCGGCACAGCCAGCGGCAGCAGTTCGCCAGCCCGACACTCGGCGACAACGCGAAAAAAACTTTCGGCGAACAGATAGCCGCGCGGAAACAGCAGGGGGCCGTCATCGGAAGGCAGTACATGAAAGACCGCAAGGAACCAGACGGGGACGCATAACGCATGACGCCCCATAAAAGCACGACCTATAAGCCGCTGCCCGTGGAGAACCCCTTCAAGCAAGGGCAGGAACGGGCCTACGCGGACCTCCTTGCCGACGCGGTGCGGACCAAGAATTTCGCTCTCCGCGTCGTCGGCATCGGGGTCCTTGCCGCCTTCATCCTGTGCCTCCTCCTCTTCCGGTACGCCGTGTCCCTCCAGCAGACCGTCCCGGTCCTGGTCAACGTTATGCCAAACGGCGAGGCCCAGTACCTGGGGGAAGTCAGGCAGTCAGGGGCCTTCCAGGTCCCGGAAATAGCCGTCCAGTTCCA
>JAISCK010000008.1 GCA_031265635.1 Spirochaetaceae bacterium | reverse complement strand
GAGCTGTGTCAGCTTGATGAAAAGGATGCCGCGGCTTTTGGCAGGGATATGGCAAAGGCTTCCGGGGCTATATACGAGGCTTTTCACCCGGACAAGATAAATTACGCGGCCTACGGGGACGGCTATCCCCATGTGCATTTCCACCTGGTTCCCAAGTACAAGGGCGGGAAGTCCTGGAGCGCGCCGTTTGATCTTGCCGAGGACCCGGCGGGTAAGCTGCCCGCTCAAGAGCTGGATACAATCATCGCGCTCTTGCGGAGCAAGCTCTAGGTCATGGCCCATTCCATAGCGGCTGAGGCCGAGGCAGTGCTGGACAGGGAGTTTCCTGTCCTGGACAAGGGCTTTGTCCGTCTCGTGGATTACCTGGGCGGCGACGACAGGGTGGTTCAGTCCGCGAGGGTGTCCTACGGAGAAGGGACCAAAAGCTACCGGGAGGACGCGGGGCTCATTGATTACCTTCTGCGGAACCAGCACACGTCGCCTTTTGAGCAGGTGATTCTGACCTTTCATGTAAAGCTGCCTGTTTTTGTGGCCCGCCAGTGGATACGCCACCGCACGGCGCGGCTCAATGAAATTTCAGGCCGCTATTCGGTGATGAAGGACGATTTTTATGTTCCGCACCCGGACGATGTGGCGCTTCAAAGTGATGACAACAAACAGGGCCGTTCACCGGAGGCCCTTCCTGCCGGGGCCGCGCAGGCAGTGCGGGAAGCGTTGCAGGAAGGGCAAAAGGCTTCCTACGGGGTGTATTCGGCCCTTATCGAAAAGGGCATAGCCAGGGAGCTTGCCCGGATAAACCTTCCCCTGTCGCTGTATACCGAATGGTACTGGCAGATAGACCTGCATAATCTTTTTCATTTTCTCTCTCTCAGGCTTGATCCCCACGCCCAGAAGGAAATACGGCTCTATGCCGGGGTTCTTTTTGAACTTGCCCGCAAAGTGGCGCCCCGGTGCTGCGAGTCCTTTGAGCGGCATATTCTTGGCGGCGTGCGCTTTTCCGGGGAGGAATTTACCGAATTGAAAAGGCGGCTCGCGTCCGGGGGCGCGGATGGGGCCGGAGGTGGCGCGGATAGAAGCGTCCCGGCGGCCGGGGCCTTGTCCGGCAGGGCCCTTGAGCGTTTCGAGGAAAAGCTCAGGACCGGAAAACAGAAGTAGGAGGCGGTTTATTATGAAGAAACCGATTATTGTGGTGCTTGCCGCCGGCATGGGAAGCCGGTACGGCGGACTCAAGCAGATGGACAGTATAGGAAAAAACGGCGAGGCGCTCCTTGATTATTCGATATTTGACGCGGCGCGTTCAGGCTTTGGAAAAGCCGTATTTATTATACGGCATGATATCGAAAAGGATTTCCGGGACCTGGTTCTCAGCCGCATAGCCGCGAAGTTCCCCTGCGATCTGGCTTTTCAGGAAATGGACAGCCTTATCCCCCGGGATATTCTTGCCGGGGCAAAGAAGGCAAACAGGACCAAGCCCTGGGGGACCACCCATGCCCTGCTCTGCGCCGAAAAGGTCATTGACGCGCCCTTTGCCGTCATCAACGCCGATGATTTTTACGGAAAAGAAGCCTTTACCGCCATAGGAAACTACCTTTGCCAGGACGCTGTCAACGAAGGGGCCATTGTTCCCTACAGGCTGGACAAGACCTTGAGCCCCCAGGGCACGGTAACCAGGGGTGTCTGTACCGCCAAAGACGGCTATCTTGCCTCGGTTGACGAACTCAAGACCATAGCGAAAGAAAGCGACGGCCGCATCTACAATACCCTGGACGGAGTGAGGCGGGAGCTTCCGGCGGATACCCCTGTGTCGATGAATTTCTGGGCTTTCCCTGAAACCATATTCCCTGCCCTGCGGCGTTATTTTGATGATTTCCTCAAAATATCGGGAAATGACCCCAAAAGCGAATGTTACCTTCCCATGGCCGCCGACTGGTTCATCAAGAATAAGCTCCTCAAAATCCGCGTTCTCGAAGCGGATTCGCCCTGGTTTGGCGTTACCTACAAGGAAGACCGGGAAAGTGCCGTAAACCGCGTCGCAGCCCTGACCGGGGAGGGTACCTATCCGGAAAAACTCTGGGCTTAGGCCGCGCTGATGTAACGGGGCCCTGCCCGCGCTTCCCGAATTCCCGTATTGCCTAAATTCCCAAGTTCTTATATAATGATAAAAATTCTGTTATCCTACTGACAAGGAGATTTTTATGGGCAAAAACATCCTGATTATCGGGGGCGGGTACGCCGGTATAGAGGCCGCGAAGAAACTGGCGAAAAAATACAAGGGCCGGGATGATATAAGCATCACCCTGGTTGACCGCCGGCCTTTCCACACGCTTATGACCGAACTGCATGAGGTGGCCGGCCACCGGGTCGGTCCTGATTCTGTCCGGGTTCCCTACACCAAAATCTTCGGTGTTTCCAAGGTAAAAGTGCAGCTTGACAATATCCTTTCCGTTGATTTTGAGAAAAAACAGGCAAAATCAGCGGCGCGGACCTATAGCTACGATTATCTTGTCCTGGGTTCGGGCGCTGATCCTGAATTCTTCGGTATCGGGGGAATAAAGGAGAATTCCTTTACCCTCTGGTCCTTTGACGACGCCATGAAGCTCCGCCATCACATTGAGGATACGTTTGAAAAGGCTGTGGCCGAGCCTGACCGGACCACGAGGCAAAAAATGCTCACCTTTGTGGTCGCCGGAGCGGGTTTTACCGGCATAGAAATGGCCGGTGAGCTTATTGAATGGCGGGACGTGATGTGCGCCAAGTGGCTGGTCCCCAAAAACGAGGTACGGGTCATTGTCATCGAGGCTATGGCAAGCATACTTCCCATTCTGGAAGAGGATCTCAGGGCCAAGGTTGCATTTTACATGAAGGCCAAGGGCGCGGAACTCCTTACCAATACGCCCATAGTAGGCGCTGATCCCGGACTGGTCAAACTCAAGGACGGGTCTTCCATCGCGACATCGACCTTTATCTGGACCGCCGGTGTGTCGGGAAGCAACTGGGCCGATACCCTGGACCTTGCCAAGGGGCCTTTCGGCAGGAATCCCCAGGACCCCAACGCCAAAAACCGGCGGGGGCGGCTCCTGGTAACCGACGAGATGTGTTCCGTCGATCACGCCGAAGTATTCCCCGTAGGGGACAATCTCTGGTTTATCGAAAACAGCAAGCCCCTGCCCCAGATTGTAGAGACGGCCGTACAGACCGGAAAGACTGCGGCGTACAACATAATCGCCGCCATCGAGGGTACCGAGGCGAAGAAATTCAAATCCAATTACCACGGTTTTATGGTTTCCGTAGGCGGAAAATACGCCGTGTCCAACGCCATGGGCATCAAACTGTCAGGTTTCTTTGCCATGGTGATGAAGCATATTGTCAATCTTCACTATCTTATTTCGGTGGCGGGCATCAACCAGTGCTGGGAATACATCAAGCATGAATTCTTCGACATGAAAAACCACCGTTCCATAGTCCACGGTTTCGGTTCCTACAAAAGCAGGGGTTACTGGCTGCTTCCCATCAGGCTCTGGCTGGGCCTTATGTGGGTTTTTGAGGGCATTAACAAGATAGGCGAAGGCTGGCTTTCCTGGGCCCAGGGCACCAAGTCGGGCTGGATGTTCTCAAGCGGCGTAACACAGGCCGGCGTGGCGCAGGCCGTTGATGAGGCCGAAGACCTTTTTGGCGCGGCAGGCGGCGCGGAGGACCTCTTTGGGGCGGCGGGCGATCTTTTTGGTTCAGCCGGCGACCTCTTTGGCAGCGCCGAAGTGGCGACCGACGCGCTGAGCGCCGCTTCCGGCGCCACGGACGCGGCGGCGGGAACCGCGGGTACCATCTGGGACTTTACCAAACCCATACTGGACCTCAACGGCGTTGTGGCTACCTGGTTCAGGACTACCTTTATGGACAACATAATGGCCCTGATTCCCTTTCAGGCATTCCAGCTTATGGTAGTGCTGGTGGAAATGTGCATTGGCCTTGCCATGATAGGCGGCCTTTTTACCTGGTGGGCGGCGGTGGTCTCCATCGTGATGTGCCTCATCTTTACCCTTTCGGGTCTTTTCGCCTGGAACCAGGTGTGGTTCTTCTTCGCCGGTTTCCTCCTCCTTGGCGGGGCGGGACGGGCCTTTGGCCTTGACTGCTGGATAGTTCCCCTGTTCAAAAAATGGTGGAACGGGACCAGGTTCGCCAGGAAGCATTACTTTTACCTTGACGGCCCTTCTAAATAAGTTCCGCAGAGAAGCCAGTGACTTCGTATTGGAACGATTTCCCCGGAATGCCGGATGCCTTGCAAGAGGTTTCCGGCATCATAAACAGTTCATCGGCTTCTGAGAATCCCGTCATAGCCGGAGGCCTTTCCGCCATTCTCAACGGAGACGGAAAGCTCCTCCGGCCCGGACTGTTGGTTATCGCCTCACAGTTCGGCAGCGCCCTGAAACACAATTCCGAAAAATGCTATCACCTTGCCGCGGCCATAGAGATGCTTCATGTGGCGACCCTTATTCATGACGACGTGATTGACGATTCGCCGCTGCGCAGGGGGCAGCCCAGCGTTCATACCCGTTACGGAAAGCAGAATGCGGTACTCATGGGCGATTTTCTTCTTTCGCGCTGCTTTATCCTGGTATCGGAATACAGTTCCCAGGAACAGGCCCTTGCCCTTGCCAGGGCCGTCTCGGTCATCTGTTCCATGGAGATAGAACAGAACAGCAGCCGTTATCAGGCGGACACTTCCGTGCGCCGTTACTTCAAAAAAATAATGGGGAAGACCGCCCTGCTTTTTTCCCTGGCCTGTTATGTGGGCGCTGCCGAAGCCAAAGCCTCCGCCGCGAGCGCGGCGCGCCTCAGGCGGGCGGGCTACAATATGGGCATGGCTTTTCAGATTATCGACGATATTCTTGACTACGCGGGGAGCGCCGAGACAGTACGCAAGGCCCTGGGCAATGATTTTAAGGAGGGTATTGTAACCCTGCCCCTCATCTGCGCCCTCAAAATGGACAAGTCGGGGGAACTGAAAAAACTCACCGCGCCCGGACAGTTTACCCTGACCGACAGGGGGCAGGTTATAGCCCTGGTCAGGGAATCGGGGGGCATTGAGGCCGCCAGAAGCTGCGCCAAAAAGTACACCGACAGGGCCCTCAGGGAAATCTCCCTGCTCCCCGGCGGCGCTCCCAGGGACATGCTTGAGAAACTCACCCAAAGACTCCTGGTCCGGGATTATTAAACGGGGTATTGATGGTTTCGCTTGTCTTGATAGCCCTGAGCCTTGCCCTGGACGCCTTTGCGGTATCCGTATGTGCGGGTATTACCGTCAAAAAAAGAAGGCTCTTCCACGCGGTCAGGGCCTCGTTCTTTTTCGCCCTTTTTCAGTTTATCATGCCCCTGGCGGGCTGGTATCTGGGCGGAGCTTTCCATGCGTATATAGAAAACTTCGATCACTGGATAGCCTTCGGCCTCCTTGCCGTTATAGGCTGCAAAATGCTCAAAGAAAGCGGCGGCGCGAAAAAGGAAAAAGACGACATACAGGATATGCGGATACTCCTCACCCTGGCCCTGGCAACCAGCATAGACGCGCTGGCCATAGGGCTTTCCTTTAACCTTTTGGGAAAGCCCATCTGGGGGTCCGCCGCTTTTATCGGCGCGGTAACTTTCGCCGTATGCCTTGCCGGTTTTGAATTCGGCAAACGCATAGGTTCCCTCTTCAAAACAGGAGCGCAGATTGCCGGAGGCCTCATACTCATGGGCCTGGGCGTCAAGATTCTCATGGAACACCTTGTGTAGCGGTCCTTACAGCGCAACCCCTACAGCACAAGATAACAGCCGCATTTGAGGTAGTGGGATTCGTCATAGCCTGAGAGTACCGGATGGTCCGGGGACTGCTGGCGGAATTCAAGCTGGATAAGCCGGCGTCCGGCGTCCGCCGCGGATGAGGCGATCATGGCCTTAAAGCGGCCTTCGCCCACTGCCTGGCTGCAGGAACAGCTTACCAGTATGCCTCCCTTCCTGAGAAGTTTTATTGCCCTGAGGTTGATTTCTTTATAACCCCGCATCGCGCTTTCAAGCGAGGCCCTGGTTTTGGCGAAGGCCGGGGGGTCGAGGATGACCAGGTCAAAGCGTTTTGATGTGTCCCTTTCGTAGCGGGGGAGTATGTCAAATATATCCCCTGTTTCGGTACTGATACTGTCTTCAAACCCGTTGAGGGCCGCGTTGAGCTTCAATACCTCAAGGGCCCGGGAAGAACTGTCCACGGCGAGAACCGACTGCGCGCCGCCCCTGAGGGCGTGTACGGAAAAGCCTCCGGTGTTGGCGCAAAGATCAAGAACCTGCCTTGCCTTGCCGTGGTTCCGCACCCAGAGCCGGTTATCCCTCTGGTCAAGGTAATAGCCTGTTTTCTGGCCTTCTTCAAGATGAACCGCCATTGGAAAGCCGTTCTCAAAAATCACTATGCCCTTTTCGGGGAAACTCCCTTCAAGTATTCCCGGACGGTTTTCAAGACCCTCAAGTTCCCGGACCGGCGCGGAGCGTTCAACGATGCCTCGGAGGACAGGATCCGGCAGGACTTCGGCAAAGGCTTCGAGTATCAGGTCCCGGCGCGTATCCATTCCATACGAGAGGAATTCAAGGGAAAGCCAGGAAAGCGGCGGACCGAGTTTTTCGGCAAGGCCGTCAAAATCAACAACGCCGTCCCGTACCCTGAGGGCGTCTTCCAGGGGCCAGCCCACAAAGCGGTCGGCGATAAGGCCGGGGAGAAAGTCGGCCTCGCCGAATACGGCGCGGCATGATTCGCGCCCGAGCTCATAGCAGGGCGTCCGCCTTTCCAGGGCTTCCCGTATGCGGCGCTTAAAAAAGCCCTTGTCGGCCCCTTCCTTGGAAGGGCTGTAGATACGCACAAGAATTTTGGAACGGGGATTCGCAAAGCCCCGGCCCAGGTATTCCTTTCGGGAACTCTCCACATCCACGGCTTCGCCCGCGCTGAGGCCGGTAAGGCCCGGTACAGGGTCGCCCTGCCTGGTTTTGCCCTGCCCGGTCTCAGGCTTATCGCCTTTGCCGTCCAGTACACAGGCGACTTCGTTGTCATAAACCCAGGGATGGCCCCGGTATATGCGGCCTTCTTCGCCGGGTTTCAGGATAATCCGTCTCATGGGTTTTGCGGCGGATTACGGCGGACTATGAATTCCTGCCGGGGGGCCCAGAGCTTGTCTGCCGAATCCTTGACCATGCGGGAGAAATATTCCTGGACCCTGAACGGCCCGGCCTTTCCCTGTTCAACGCGCTTCCAGGTTCCGTCCCCGGTGAGGGCGCTGGCCTGGCAGTTATCCCTGAAATAGGCGGACAGTATGGAGAAGACTTCTTTCTTGATATCTTCCTGGAGTACCGGAAACATCAGCTCCACCCGGCGTTCAAGATTGCGGGTCATCCAGTCGGCGCTGGAAAGGTATACCTCGCCCCGGCCCCCGTCGGAAAAATAAAAGATACGGGAATGTTCAAGATAGCGGTCTATGATGCTCACCACTTCTATATTCTCCGAAAGTCCCTTGACGCCGGGAACAAGCATGCAGATACCCCGTATGTTGAGCCGTATGGAAACGCCGGCACGGGAGGCCCGGTACAGGGCCTTGATGACATCGGCATCGGCCAGGGAATTCATTTTTGCCATGATGAGCCCCGGCGTCTCCCTGGTAGAACGGCCGGTCTCCCGTTCAATGAGGCCGAGGAGCCTGTGCTTCATGGCCAGGGGCGCTATCATGAGCTTGGCTGTTCCCGATATGAGGGAATAGCCGGTTACCATATTGAAGAAGAGGCCCGCGTCATAGGCGATTTCTTCCTGGGCGGTAAAAAGGCCGAGGTCCCCGTAGAGGGCGGCGCTGCGGTCATTGAAGTTTCCCGTGGAAAGATACACATAACGGGTTATTCCTGTTTTTTCCCGCCGCAATATCAGGGCGGCCTTGGCGTGTATCTTGAGATGGGAAAGGCCGTAGATGACTATGCCGCCGGCCTTCTCAAGCCTCTGCGCCCAGGCTATGTTCCGCTCTTCGTCAAAACGCGCCTTGAGTTCCACCACGGCGGTAACTTGCTTGCCGTTCAGCGCCGCCCGTTCCAGGGCTTTGACCACAGGCGAATCGCCGCCGGTGCGGTACAGGGTGGTCTTGATGGACACCACGTCAGGGTCATCGGCGGCATCCTGAAAAAAGCGCAGCACCGGATCAAAAGAATGATAGGGCAGATGAAGCAGCACATCGCCGGATCTGATACGGTCCCAGAGCGCTTCTTCTTCCGGGAACGCGGGAGTCAGGTAATGCCGCCAGGGTTTTTCCTTGAGTCCGGGAATACCGGCGCTCTCAAGGACCAGGAGGGAAGCGCTGTCAATCTCAAGGAATTCCCTTATTTCGTAAATGTCCCCCGGACCAAGGGAAAAAAGCCCCGCAAGATCATCCCTGAGTTTTCCCGGACTTCCGGCATCACGTGCGGCATCATCATGCGCGGGAGCGCCCCCCCCGGCGGCGGCGTCACGCGCAACGGCGGCCCATCCCGAAGCGCCGCAGACCATACGCACCGGCATTGAATATTCGCGCCCGACAAGCACCTCTTCCATCGCGGCGATAAAGTCATGGTCCCGCTGTTCGTCAACGGAAAAGTCGGCGTCTCTGGCCAGCTTAAAGACCAGGGCTTCCCTCACCTCATAGCCGTAAAAAAGACCCGCGCCCCAGTTTATGATGATATCCTCAAGAAGGGCCCAGCGCTTTTTGCCGCCGGCGCCGGGAAGCCAGACTACCCTGCCCGGAGAAGCGGGAAGCTGCACAATGGCTATGCCTTCCCGTTTCTCCTCATGCCCGCCATCCCGGCTGAGATAAAACGCAACGCATATCCTGAGACTCCCTATAGAAGGACGTTCATCTTCGTCGGCGCGCAGGGGGGTAAGAAGGGGGAATATTTCTTTCTGGAAAAGGGATTCAAGGTAGTCTTTGTCTGTGGCGCTGTAGAATTCGGGACGCACCAGTTCAAGGCCGCCCCCGGCCAGGCCGGGAAGCACCTCGTCCGCCAGGCACGCGTACTG
>JAISCK010000139.1 GCA_031265635.1 Spirochaetaceae bacterium | reverse complement strand
CCTGGCCGCCACGCCGTGGCCCCGCTCTACCCGTATCGCCACGGTACTAAAGGCCTGGGCGGGGACTATCGCCTTGTTCAGCACACCCCGGCCCGGCGCGCCGTCTATGGTAATCAGGGGGGTGTAGGGTCCGGGAGCGGCCTCGTCTTCCGGCGCTACCGCCGTTACCTTAATGAAAAAAGAAGGCTGGGCGTTGGCAATGCTGTAGCGCGGCGTGTCCGGGTCAAACGCCTCGTTGAGGGTATGCGGGGCCGAGGGTTCAATCTTGAGATACTGGGTAAAGTCGCCAAGGTCCAGGTACGCGATGTGTATGTCCCCTTCGTAGAGGATCCGTCCCTCTTTGGCGGTCATAATCTTTAGGTGAAGGGCCCCCTCGTTCCCGGCGGCTTGTCCCTGCGGGATATGTACGGCGAGGCTGCCTGCCCCGTCCTGGCTTACGGTAACGTCCATGCCCCCGCCCAGGGTTTGGGTAAAGGAACTTTCTATTTTGAAGGTATACCCCTGGGGGTTGTCTACGGGTAGGGAAAAGCCGGTTTCCCCGGTCCCCAGGCAGACAAAGCCGTCGGTCCCCACCGCGACCCGGCCCGCGACAGGCGCGGCCTGCCCCAGAGCGATGCCGCCTTTCTGCTCCTCAAAGAAAGCCTTGAGGTCGGTGCCGAACATATCACAGGAGGCAAAGAGAATGCACGCGAAGGCGGCGATGATTAGGCGGCGGTAATTCCTAGTAAACCTATCGGGGGGGGGGGGGGGGGGGTAAAGACGCGCGAACCGGAAATCCTGTTTTTCATAAACCGTTCCTTATTTAGAATACGTTTTACGTGCCCGCGCTATGGATGTACCCGCGGCTGTCCGTGGGATTGTGAACAGGATACCACGAAACCGCGAATATGGCAAGTAATACTGTTTACGCTTACATCCCTTGCTGGACTTCGCTTGCTAAAAAATCTATAGTATCAGTAGAAACAGTTGGTATAAAAAACCGGAAGAAAGGGGCATTCCATGAAATTGAGATACCGCTTAACCGTTATCGTTATCGCGCTGATTATGGTCATCGGGACGTTTCTGTCCATCGTGCTGGTGCGCCGCTCCGCGTCTTTGCAGATGGCTACCGCGCTGGAATCCCAGGAACGGCTTGCCGCTGAACAGGCCCGGAATATCCAGATGCGGTATGAAGTGTATCTGCGGGCAGTCCACACCCTGGCGGACGCGATGAGCGATTATGACGAAATAACGCTGGGCGTCCAGCGCGTCCGTTTTGACCAGTTTATGAGATCACTCATCATCTCGGAAGAACGGCTGGTTGGTGTTTTCGCGGTCTTTAAGTCCAATACCATAGACCGGGGGCAGGATGCCCTTTTTGCCGGAACTCCCGGCAATACCGCGTCCGGCCAATGGGCTTCCTGGTATACCAAGCGCAGCGGGCAGCTTGAACACCGGACCTATGACAAGGTAGCGGACCAGATGGCCGTCATAGACGGCCCTAACGCGATGAAGGAAAAAATAGATAATCCTGTGCGCCAAACCGTATCAGGCCGGGAAACCTATCTCGTTGCTGTTACCGTGCCCGTAATCCGCCGGGCGACCGGCGAGGTGGTTGGCCGGGTCGGGGTAAACGTGAATACCGCCTTTACCACCCAGCCCATCGTGGATGACACCGTAAAAAGCCACAGTGACATAGACGCCATGACGGTATATACGGCTGACGCCACCATTATCGCCAGTTATGTCGCCGGACAAACCGGCAAGTCCCTCAAGGACGCCCAGGCCGACCTGTTCGCCGAAGATGCCGCTGCCGCCCAGGATGCGGTGCTGCAGGGAGAAAAACAAATGTTCTCCGAATTTTCGGCGGACCTTGGGACCGAACTGGAACTTGTTATCTACCCCTTTACCATAGGCGAAACCAGCGTAAGCTGGTCCCTGATGCTGGGTACGAAAAAAACCGTAATCATGGCAAGAATCAATTCCATGATCAGGTTTACCGTCATTGTCGCGGCCCTGTCCCTTGTTACCGCCGCGGTGATTATCTATTTTGTTTCGGCGAGCATTACCGGGCCCATTGTCAATGTCGCTCTGACCCTCAAGGACATATCCGAAGGCGAAGGGGACCTGACAAAGACCGTTGCTATTCATTCAAAAGATGAAATAGGCGACCTGGCCCGGTACTTTAACGCGACCCTGGGAAAAATCAGGGACCTGGTGGTCATCATCAAAAACCAGGCGGCGACCCTCGTTGACGTTGGCAACGAGCTTGCCAGCAACATGACCGAAACCGCCGCGGCCATCAACGAAATCACCGCCAACATTCAGAGCATCAAGGGCCGGGTGATTAACCAGTCGGCCAGCGTTACCGAAGCCAACGCGACCATGGAACAGATCACCGTCAACATTGACACGTTAAACGGCTATGTGGGCCGCCAGGGCTCCAGCGTTGCCCAGTCCTCCTCGGCCATTGAAGAGATGCTTGCCAATATCCAGTCCGTTACCAGCACCCTGGTCAAAAACTCAGCCAATGTAAAAGACCTTATCGAGGCGTCCGAAGTAGGACGCTCCGGCCTCCAGGAAGTAGCCTCGGACATTCAGGGAATAGCCAGGGAATCCGAAGGACTTTTGGAAATCAACGAGGTGATGGAAAGCATCGCCAGCCAGACCAATCTTCTGTCCATGAACGCCGCCATAGAAGCCGCCCATGCCGGAGAAGCGGGCAAAGGCTTTGCCGTAGTGGCCGACGAGATACGCAAGCTGGCGGAAAATTCCGGCGAGCAGTCCAAGACCATTTCCACAGTACTCAAAAAAATAAAGGACGCCATAGACAGCATAACCACATCCACCGACAGCGTCCTGGGCAAGTTCGGGGCCATAGACAGCGGAGTAAAGACCGTGTCTGACCAGGAAGGAAACATCCGCAACGCCATGGAAGAGCAGAGCGTCGGAAGCAAGCAGATTCTCGAGGCCATAGGCCAGTTAAACGAAGCCACCCGTATGGTCAAAGGCGGTTCCGACGAAATGCTTGAGGGGAGCAAACAAGTCATACAGGAAGGCAAAAACCTGGAACTGGTAACCCAGGAAATAACAAACGGCATGAACGAAATGGCCGTCGGCGCGGACCAAATCAACATAGCGGTAAACCGGGTAAACACCATCAGCATCAAGAACAAAGACAACATTGATATCCTGGTCCGGGAAGTGGCAAAGTTCAAAATAGAATAG
>JAISCK010000128.1 GCA_031265635.1 Spirochaetaceae bacterium | reverse complement strand
CGCTCTAGCGGCAACGGCTCCCGCTTTAGCGGCGATGACTCACGCTCTAGCGGCAGCGTCTCCCGCTCAAGCGGCGGCGTCTTCCGCTCTAGCGGCGTCGGCTCCCGCTTTAGCGGCGGCGGCTCCCGCTTTAGCGGCGGCGGCTCCCGCTTTAGCGGCGGCGGCTCCCGCTTTAGCGGCAATAGCCCACGCTCCGGCGGGAAGCCTGAAAAGCGGGTTGTATGCCCGAAGGACACTATGCTATACTACGGATATATGGGGGTACAGCATGAGTACCGACTGGATTCCTGATTCGGACAAGGCGTTTGACGCCCATTACGATAACTACCGCCGGATCGTCAACCAAAAAACCTCGGGCAGCCCGCCGGAGTGGACCCACATCCCCGCCCCCAGGATAACGGGCCTGAACTCGGGCTACGAGGACTGGGACGCGGCGTACAGCAAGCTCGGACATGACCACAGCTCAGCCGACGTATGGGCAAAGAACCAGGCCAAAGAGGACGGCAGGCACATCCTGCGGACCTTCAACAACGAATTCATCCTGTATTCCTCCCTGGTGAGCGAAGCGGACAAGATTGCCCTGGGGAACAAGCCGCGCAATCAGTCTTCTCCCATACAGGACCCGCCCACCCGGCCTGAGTTCTTCATCAAACTCGTGGACATCATGCGCCTGGCTATCCACTTCCGCGACCTGGGGAGCGGCAGCAAGGCCAAACCCTACGGCATTGCGGGCGCGCTCATCTACTGGGCCGTCCTTGACCATGTCCCCTCGGGTCTAGCGGAGCTCACCAACGTGGTGCTTGCCACCCGCACCCCGCATATCCTCGCGTTCGCCGGGCTGGACCGGGGCAAGACCGTCTACATCGCCATGCGCTGGCAGAATACGAAAGGCCGCATAGGCCCCCCCAGCGAGATTCAGAGCGCGATTATACCGTAATTTGGCATCCTGCCAAATTACGGTATTGGAGTTTTTGCAAAGCAAAAACTCCACCCTGTCCGCCTTTGGCGGACAGGCCATGGAAACAGCGCCATCCATGGCGCCGGCTTTTTGCCAACGGCAGTGTAGAAACAGGCCCCCCTCTTTTCCTCCTTCTTCTTTTTATGTAATTGACCGCGCAGTGGCCTACCCCCTTGATCAGATACAAAAATCGTCCCTTTTAATACTCAAGATATTGATGTAAAATACCCGGAGGCTGTTTCAAAAGGGCAAATCTCAAAACTTCAATTTTGAAAGAACTTTTAAACAGCAGGTGTAGATTTACAACTATCTAAGGAGGAGAAGATGATCGGAACACAGTTGAAAAAAGCGGCGGCTTTGCTGACAGCGGCGGCGCTTTTTTGTGCGCTCGCGGCGTGTATGGCGCCGAAAGGAAGGGTTACTCCGTCTTTCAAACCCGGAGTGTACCAGGGCAGAGCCAATGGAAACAGCAGCGAAATTGTAGTCGAGACTGAATTTACAAATGACGCCATCAGGCGTGTTACCATTGTATCCGAGGGAGAGACGCTTCGGGTCGCGCAGCCCGCACTGGAACGCATCCCGGCGGCGATTGTAGAAACACAGTCGCTTGCGGTAGACGCGATTTCGACATGTACCGTAACGAGTTATGCCGTCATTGCCGCGGTAGAAGACTGCGTAAGGCAGGCAGGCGGTGATGTCGCAGGGCTCTCAACGCCTCTGCCGGCGGCGCCTAAAAAAGGCGACACGGTGATTCAGGCGGATGTCGTTATCGCCGGCGCGGGGCTTGCGGGTTTGTCGGCGGCTCTGGCGGCTGTTGATTCAGGAAAGACCGTTGTTATGTTTGAAAAGAACGACGTTGCGGGTGGAAGTTCCGCGTTGTCAGGAGGATTTATCACCGGTATTGGTACCGGTATGCAAAGGGAAGTCGGCTATATAGAGTCGGTGGACAGTTATCTTAAATTCTGGCTGGACAGCGCGGGGGCAAGCGAGCGCAGGTCCCAGGCGGACACAAGCGCCATTCGTTCTCTTATTGAAAGATCCGCTTCGGATGTATACTTTCTGATTGATCATGGCGTTGGTCTGCATGAACCAAACGGCATGGGCGGACCGGAACTGCGCTGGCATCATAGCGACTGGCGCAAGGGCTGGCAGGCGTCTTCACCGGCCGGCGGCGTGGATCATATTGTCCGTTCCCTTCAATATCTTTCACAGAAGCCCAACTTTACCATTTATTACACCACGCCTGTTACCGGTCTTGTAACAAATTCACAGGGCAGAGTTACCGGGGTAACTGCAAAGGCTGAAGACGGGTCTACCATCACCGTACAAAACGCCCGGAACGTTATACTGGCAACAGGCGGCTTTGCCCGCAGCGAAGAACTGATGAAACGCTTTTGTCCCTCATTCCCTACGGAATGGGTAAACGCCTATCCGGCGACAGCCGTCGGATTGACAGGCGACGGCATTATCATGGCGGAAAAAATCGGCGCGGCCGTCTATGAAGAAGGCTGGTGGATTGATCTCGCCTTTGTCGCCGCGCCGGGTTTTTACAGGGCGCCTTTTAACAACTCGATACGCAGCGCCAACTTTATCGCGGACGGCAACGGAGAACGGCTTTACAGCACCAGCGATCCCAATGGCGTGCGTTCAATAAGAGTCGACAGATCAATACGGGAAACAGGCGTAGTATGGGCGATTGTCGATTCCTCATTAAGAGAAGCCTCAGCCCTGGCCGAAGAACGAGTTGACGGCAAGAATGTGGTTAAAGCGGATACGCTTGCGGAACTCGCCCAAAAAACAGGTATGAATCCCGCGACCTTTACCGCGGCGGTAGAACGGTACAATTCCATGGTGAGAAACGGAAGGGACACGGATATGGGGCAGACCAGACTGACTGCCGTGGGAAGCGGCCCGTATTATGCCGTAAGCGGAAAAATAAGCACTATGGGTTCAATCGGCGGCCTGAAAACAAACGAAGACTGCCAGGTACTGAATACAAACGGACAACCCATACCCGGATTGTTTGCCGCCGGCGAGATTTTGAACGGAAAATACTTCAATCAGGTCTATGTAAGCGGATGCGCGCAGCTTATTTGCGTGGACACCGGGAGGACAGCGGGTACCAACGCCTCAAGGTAGCGCGGGGCTGTCCCCGGCAGTAACAGATGAAAACGCGGCATTACTTTGACTGGGCGGCAACGGCTGTTCCTGATACGTATCCCGGCGGGGAAATTCCTTTTGGAAATCCTTCGTCGGCGCACCGTGAGGGCCGGCTGGCGAGGGAGGCCCTGGAAGGCGCGAGGCTGCGCTGCGCCGGGGCGCTGGGCGTTCCCGCTTCGCAGCTTTATTTTACGTCCGGGGGGAGCGAATCCAACGCGATAGTCCTCGGCTCCATGCTGCTCAGGCGGGGGAAGCCGGGCCTGGCCCTTTCGGTCCTTGAGCATCCTTCGATGCGGGAAGGCGGACTTACCCTTTCCCGCCTGGGCGTGCAGGTTGCCTGGATAGGGAGCGAACGCGACGGGAGGGTCTCGCCGGAGGGCCTCGCCAGGGCGCTGGGCGGTCTCGAGAACCCGAGGCTGGTTTCGGTGATGCTGGTCAACAACGAGACCGGGGCGGTCATGGACCTGCCTTCCCTGGCAAGGGCCGCGAGGGAGACCGGGCCCGTGCATGTTCATTCCGACCTGGTGCAGGCCCTGGGTAAAATTCCTTTTGAACTTGCTTCCCTGGGCGCGGACTCGGCGAGTTTCAGCGCCCATAAAATCGGCGGGCCCAGGGGCGTGGGCCTTCTTTGGCTTAAAAAGCCCTTTGAGGCCCTTATCTCAGGCAGCCAGGAACGGGGCCTGCGGCCCGGCACCGAAAACGTGGGCGGCGCTCTTGCCTTTGCCTCGGCCCTTGAGGCCCACGGCGGGAAGGCGGCGGCGGACCGTTACGCGCCCGCCCTTGGCCGCTTCACAACGCTTATACGGGGTTTACGTTCCATGGACCGCGCCTTTCTCATTCCCGGGGACCGGGGAGAGGCCGACGGGCGTTTTTCACCCTATATACTGCAATGCGGTTTCAGGGGCATACCCGGCGAAGTCATGGCGCGCGTTCTTGACGACAGGGGCTTTGCCGTGTCAACCGGGTCGGCCTGCTCTTCGTCGTCACAAAAGCGGCCCGTCCTCGACGCCATGGGCCTGGGCGAAAAAGAAAGCCTTGAGGGCATACGGATTTCCCAGGGCTGGGCAACAAGCGGCCTCGACATCGAGGCCCTGCTCGGCGCCATAGAAGCTATACTGAAAAGATTCTAAACTGAAAGATACATGATCACCTATTTAGTAAAGCCCGGCGAACTGGTTCTCAAGGGCGGCAACAAGAAAATGTTCGAGGCCGTGCTGCGCCGCAATCTGGCGCTGCGCCTCAAAGGAAGCGGGGCAGTCATCACTACGGCCCGGGGCCGCTGGTATGTTACCGCGCCTGACGACATGCTTGAGAAAACCGAATTCGCCCTGAGCCGTCTTTTGGGCATTTCGGGCTGGGCAAGGGCCAGGGTCTGCGCCAAAGAGAGCGGCGCCCTGTTCAATGCCTGTGCCGAAGAGGCGCGGGGGCTTGCGGCGCGGGGGGTAAAAACCTTCAAGGTTGAAGCGCGGCGTACCGACAAAAGTTTTCCCCTTGATTCATACCAAATATGCTGCGAAGCGGGAGACGCGGTAACCGGGGCCTTCCCTTCCCTGTCCGTGGACGTAAAAAATCCCGAAAGCGTAATCCAGGTTGAAATACGGGAACGGGCTTTTGTCTATGCCGTGGCGAACAAGGGCCTCATGGGCCTCCCGGTAGGAAGCGCGGGCAGGGGCCTCGTCCTCCTGTCGGGCGGCATTGATTCGCCCGTGGCGGCCTACCTCATGGCCAGGCGGGGCATGCGCGTCGAAGCGGTGTACTTTCACGCCTATCCCTACACCTCCGACGAGGCCCGGAAAAAAGTAGTCAGCCTGGCCGGCATAGCCGGCGCCTATACCATGGGGATCAGGCTTCACACCGTAGGCTTTACCCCTGTGCAGTTGCGCATAAAGGAAAAGGCCCCTTCTCCGTGGACCACCGTGCTGCTCAGAATGGCCATGATGGAATGTTCGGAACTTCTTGCCCGCCGGGAAAAAATAAAATGCCTCATCACCGGAGAAAGCCTCTCCCAGGTGGCAAGCCAGACCGTGGAAAACATCGCGGCAATAGAGAGCCGCCTGTCCCTCCCGGTGCTGCGCCCCCTCATAGGGATGGACAAGGACGACATAATCACCATGGCGAGGACCATAGGAACCTACGATACCTCAATACTGCCCTATGAAGACTGCTGCGTCATCTTTAGCCCGTCCCACCCCGTACTCAGGGCCACCGTTGAGGAAGCAAACCGGCTGTACGAAAGCCTCGATGCAAGCGCCCTCATCACCGAAGCCCTCAACGGGGCGGCGGTGGACAAATGCGGCTTTGCGTGAAGAATTACCGCCCGGCTCCGGGCAACTTCCCCACGGGGGGTTTTGCGGGTATACTGGCGGAATGAACTATCTGGACCTGCCTGTATACCGGCACAAGGACCTTATTCTTTCGGCGCTGGAAAAAAACCAGGTGATCGTGGTGGAAAGCCCCACGGGGTCGGGCAAAACTACCCAGATGCCGGTGATACTGTACGAGGCGGGTTACGCGAAACGGGGGCTCATCGGCATTACCCAGCCCCGCCGCATCGCCGCCCTTTCGGTAAGCGAGTTTATTGCCCGGCAGATGGGCCTCTCCATGCCCGGCCTTGTGGGCTACAAGATGCGCTTTGAGGATAAAACCGGGGACGATACCAAAATCAAAATCATGACCGACGGCATACTGCTCCAGGAGATGAAACTGGACCCCTGGCTTTCAAAATACGACTGCATGGTTATTGACGAGGCCCATGAGCGGAGCCTTACCATAGACTTCATCCTGGGGCTTCTTAAAAGGATTCTTGACTACCGGAGCGAATTCAAGGTGATTATCTCTTCGGCCACGATAAACGCCGAGCTTTTTTCGGCCTACTTTAGCGACTGCCCGGTGGTCAAGATAGACGCCGTCGCCTATCCGGTTACGCTTATCTACGACCCCGCCGCGCCGGAACGACCCGAAGAAAGAAGAAGGGAGGCGCCGGGCTTCTCAGGCAGGGGGGCAGCGGACAGCCGGGGGGCTGACAGCCGGGCGGCGGAAAGCCGGGGGTCCGACGATGTGCTGCTGGACAAGATCTGCGCCATTACCGGGAGGGTTATCGACGAGGGCCGCGAGGGGGACATACTGATTTTTCTTCCGGGGGAAAAACTCATCAAGAGCTGTATGCAGCGCCTTGCCTCGCTTCCCCTGGGAAGGCGCCTGCACCTGGCGCCGCTCTACGGGAGGCTTGGCAAGGAAGAGCAGGAAAAGGTTTTTGAACGCGCCCCCCCCGGCAAAACCAAGGCGGTCATCGCCACCAATATCGCCGAAACCTCGGTAACTATTGACGGCGTTACCACGGTCATAGATTCGGGCCTTTCAAAATTGAATCACTACAATCCCCGGACCTTTACCGCGAGCCTCGTGGAGGGGCCCATATCCAAGGCTTCGGCAAACCAGCGCAGGGGCAGGGCGGGCAGGACCAGGAGCGGGACCTGTTACCGCCTGTATACCCGCAGGGATTTTGAAAACCGCCCCCTCTTTACCACCGAGGAAATCTACCGCACCGACCTCTCCGAGGTAGTGCTCCGCATGGCCGATCTGGGCATCACGTCCTATGAAGAATTCGACTTTATCTCCCCGCCCGGCCGCGAGGGGCTTATCGCGGCCATAGAAACCCTCAAGCTCCTTGACGCGCTGGAAGACGACCTGAGCCTTTCCAAAACAGGAAAGATGATGACCGCCTTCCCCCTCCTCCCCCGCCAGTCAAGAATCATCGTGGAGGCCATACGCAACTATCCCGGCGTGATAGAGGAAACCATCATCGCCGCGGCTTTTCTTTCGACCCAGAGCCCCTATGTGCTTCCCCCCGGAGAGGAACTGGACGCGCGGAAGGCCCACCACCGTTTCAGGGACAGCGAGGGCGATTTTGTTTCGTACCTGAAACTGTACCGTTCCTACAAAGCGGCTCCCGACAAGGCCGGGTTCTGCGAACAGTACTACCTTGACGAAAGGGCCATGGCCGAAATCGCCAATGTATGTTCCCAGCTTGAAGAAACCGTATCCGCCCTGGGCGTTCCCCTGGGTTCCGGCGGCCCGGTTGAGCAGTACCTCAGTTCCGTTGCCAGGGGCCTTATTCAGTTTGTCTGCGTGCGGGAGGACAAGGGAGGGGAAAGGCGCGGTTCAAGCCCCGGGCGGAGCATGTACCGGAGCCTCACCGCCAAAGGCATACTCATACACCCCGGCTCGGTAATGTTCAAATCGGACCCGCCCTTTATTGTCGCGGGCGAAATCGTCAGGACCACCCGCATGTACGCCATGTCGGTCTCCCCCCTTTCCCGCGAAAGCCTCAGGGCGATAAGCCCCGGCCTTTTCGAGTCGGTAAAAGGGGGGGACAGGGCCAGGAAGGTCCGCGACTTTACCAACAATGTACGGATAGGGAACGAAGTCTTTGCCATAGAAACGGTAAAAGGGAAGAAACAGGCGGTGCTTCCCTGGGAAAAACTTTCCCGCGTAAAGGGCATGGACGGGGGGACAGGCCCGTACCGGGGGCTGCGGGGCGTCATAACCCTCAGGGACACATACGCCATACTGGGGGGGGAAAAACTCTCCCTCATCCTTGCCCTCGCCCCCGCCCTGGACCTTGACGGCGCGCCGGAACGGGCCTGGCCGCGCAAAAGGAATTTCAGTTCGGGCGGGGAACTGTCCGCCCTTACCAAAACCATGCCCCTCATCCTTGCCCCCGCGCCCTGGAAAACCAGGGGGGGTCAGGCCGGCAGGGAACTGGGCTTTTTAAGCCTCTTTACCGACAAC
>JAISCK010000097.1 GCA_031265635.1 Spirochaetaceae bacterium | reverse complement strand
CCCTGGCGTCAGGAGTTACATAGGCCCCTGCCGGAGGAGTATATTCCCTGCAGCCGGCCGGTAAAAGCAGACTGCGGAGATCGGCCTGGGTAATGGTCTTCATCGTCCTCAATGAAACGCTTATTTATCAGTGGTTTTCAGAGTTGGAAGTATGAATTCCACATCCGTATGGGGCCGGGGAATCACATGGACCGATACCAGTTCGCCGACCTTTGCCGCCGCCGCCGCGCCCGCGTCGGTGGCCGCCTTGACCGCGCCTACATCACCCCTGACCATGACGGTAACAAGACCGCCGCCCACATGGACCTTGCCTATGAGGGACACATTGGCCGCTTTGACCATAGCGTCGGCGGCTTCTACCGAAGCGACCAATCCCTTGGTTTCGACCATACCCAGAGCCAACAATGTTTCTGCCATTTTCATTTACCTCCTGGACATTAACCCTGTCCGAAAACTCGTGGTTTTCAAATAACTTTATACACAAAAACGGAAAAACATACAATTGACCCTCTCACGCAGGGTTTTGCTTGACTTTTCCTTATCAGCATGGTACAGTTTTTCAGGAGGCGATTTTGAAAAAAGTAATAAGCCCTTCAATTTCTGTCCAGCATCTTGGCACAGTTTTTGCTCTCTCTCTCTCTCTCTCTCTCTCTCTCTCTCTCTCTCTCATAATACTCACTGTCATCTTTTACTGAAACAATACGGTCCCGCCGCATGGAGCGTCTGTCGTCTTTTTCAAGGGGATAGGTCTGCTCAAAACATCAAATTTCCACCCGCAGCCCGCGATCATGCCGGAACTCACCTCCGGCACGCGCGCCCACCGCCGCACAGTTACTACAAATTTGAAGATGCGTATTATCAGAACATTGACGCAAAATTTTACTTAATTTTGGAGGATAAAGATGAAAAAAGCAAAACAGCTTTCCCGTCGTGATTTTTTGAAAGGCGCCGCTACCGCTGCCGGCGCCGCTGCCGTGGGATCGCTCGGCGCCTGCGCAACCGGTTCCGCCGCAACGGGCGGAGCGAGGCTGCCACCCTGGGACAAAGAAGTGGACGTACTTGTGGTTGGTTCGGGTACCGCGGCATTCGCGGCCCTGGCATGTAAACAGTACGGCGCCCAAAAAGTTCTGCTCATCGAGAAGAGCGCAAGATGGGGCGGTACTTCCGCCATTTCCGGGGGCGGCTTTTGGATACCCGGGGCCTACTTCCTGAAAGACATGGGCCTTCCTGAGGACAATCTGGACGACGCCCTCGCCTACATGAAGGCTCTTACCGCGGGCCGCTGCGACCCGAAACTGCCCGAAATCTTCATTGCCAGCGCCAATAAGTTTCTTGAATGGACTCATGACAGCTTCGGCTGGCAGTGGACAACAAAAGAGAGTTTTCAGGATTACTATGAACCAACCCCCGGCTACCGCCGCATCGGACGTACGGTGTGGAAGGAGGGCGAAGTCGGCAGCGGCAGCGGCTATGGGGTCTGGAGAGAGATACAGGAACTGGTCAGGCAGAATGGGATAGAGGTGATGATGGAAACCGCCGGAAAGGAACTGGTTACGGACGGTAACGGCGCTGTCATTGGCGCGGTTGCCCAGTCGGGTGGTAAAGAACTCCGTATCCGCGCCACCCGGGCTGTCCTTCTGGGCACGGGCAGCTTCGACCACAACCCGAAAATGATAAAACAGTTTTTACCGGTGCCGCTCTACGCAAGCGGGACCGCGCATAGCTGTACGGGTGACGGCCACAAAATGGGCCAGGCCATAGGGGCCGACCTTTCCTGTATGGACAAAATATGGGGTGGCCCCTACTTTATGAACCTCCCCTTCGACCCCAATGCCGGGGTAGCCTTTACCCCCGATTATGACTTGAGCTTAATGCGGGGAAGACCCAGCGCCATAGTGGTCAACCGTTACGGGAAACGTTTTGGCAATGAGTCGTCGGCTTACGCCGTATTCAACCGTTCATATGACGCGTGGGATTCAGGACGACTGGAATACACCAACATTCCCTCGTTCTTTATCTGTGATTCGGAATTCGTCGCGCGCTACCCCATGAACATGATAGGGCATAAGGTAGGCGACCCCATACCCGAAGGCTTCGTCCAAGACAACACCCTTGAGGGACTCGCGCGGAAACTGGGGATTGATACTGTTGGTTTTGCCGCCGAGGTGGCGGAGTTTAACGCAAACGCCGTTCTTGGCAAGGATACCAAGTTCCTCCGGGGCGAAAAGAACTTTGACCGCCAGACATCGGGCGACCTGAGCCGGGGCCTTGCGAATCCCAACCTCGCGCCGGTTTCCAAAGCGCCCTTCTACGGCCGCTTGATGCTCCCCGGTACCTTAGGCACAGCCGGCGGTCTCACCATTGATGAACAGTCCCGTGTACTCAACACAAAGGGCGAGGTGATAGACGGCCTCTATGCCGTGGGCAACTGTTCCGCGGGTGTCTCCGGCGGTATATACTGCGGCGGCGGCTTGACCATGGGCGCCGGCAGCGTGATGAGCTGGGTCGCCTCCCGCTACATCATGGGGATAAAATAGCGCGCTTAACTATTAGCGTGATTACAAAAAGCGAGATGACATTTTTTTCGCCATTCTTTCCTCTTGGGATCCGGCACTTTTGCCGGGTCCCTTTTGTTTCGGTAACGCATGAGAATACCGTAGCGCCCAAGCCCACAGGTTTGACCGTGCCGGGATACTACGGCAGAGCGGAAAGCCGCGCCATAACAAGATCGGTAATCGCCTCCAGGTCGGCGGCGCTTAACTGTTCCCGGGCCGCGGCCCTGACATAGGCGGAAGCTACAGAAGAAGGAAGGCTCCCGGCTGCTTTGGCTTTGGGTGTCCCGGTCTTGGACGCCCGCTGCCCGCCTTCCGCGACGCTCTCCGCGAACATACGCCTAGAGCCAACGGGTTCCGACGCGGCGTTAGGCGTCCGGTGAAGCAGGGCTTCTCCTTCCCTGCGTATGTCATCAAGGGAACGGCAGCCCGCGGCGACACGCCGTATATTGATGAGGTTGAGGGGCGTAATGTTGTCGCTGGTAGCGCTCTTGCCCACGGCGCCGCAGCCCAGGGTCAGGGCCGGGGCAAGATTCGTGGTCGCCCCTACGCCGCCCAGGGCGCCGGGGGTATTCACCAAAAGACGGGACACCGCCTTCTTCATGGCAAATTCCCTGATGATTTTTTCATCCTTGCTGTGAATCACCATGGTATGTCCCGCGCCCTCATTGGCCAGTATGCTGACGCAGCGTTTGCACGCGTTTTCCCAGCCGTCTTCCGTATAGAAACCCAGGACCGGGCAGAGCTTTTCC
>JAISCK010000051.1 GCA_031265635.1 Spirochaetaceae bacterium | reverse complement strand
GGGCTTTCCATAAGCGGCGCCGGTCCGCCGTGAACCGCTATGCGGCTTTTAAGGGAAGCGCTGTCAATCGGTTCGGAAAAAACAAGACCTATTCTGTAGTTTCCTTCCCAGAGGGAATTTTCAGACGAGTCCCTTTCAAGCTCGAAAAGTTCAGTCTCCTCCATGTCCAGAGCAAAAGCCCTTTCAAGGCGCGGCGGATCGGTATCAAGACCTGTACGGAAGCGGCTTGAAAATTCGCTTCCCATAGAGATGCCGAGTACGCTCAGAAAATTCCCCGAAAGCCGCAGCTGGTACAGGGTGTTATAGCGCCAGGGTTCCAGAGGGGTAAATTGCGCCTCACGGCCTTCGGCGTCAAGGGCCCAGGAGCCGGTCATTGAAGGGCTGAGGGTCAATTCCTGTACCAGGGAAAGGGAATCAACAGGCTCTGAAAATTCCAGGGTCAGCGTACCCCGCGCCCCGTTCATAACGCCATCGTAGGGAGGATCTACAGCCACTACCTCTGGGCGGTTGCCGTCTTCCCGCGTATAAAAGCGGCCCTCAAAATGTCCGTCCATGGAGAGGCCCCTGGTATCCATGGCATCCTGCAGAATAGTTACCCTGTATTCACTGTTCTGCCTGAAAGGCGAAGCCGGGCTAAAGGCACAGCGTTTTCCGTCCCAGGAAAAATATCCTGTTACCGTCCCGCCGTTCTCGGTAAGGGTAAAGGCCCGCTCAACGCTGATATGGTCGGCTTCGTGTGAAAATACAAAGTAAATGCTTGTTTCACTGAAACCGGGAAAAAACCCGTTACCGGGATTCCAGGCTGTAACTTCAAAGGGACTTTCCCTGAGAAGATCGCAGCTTGAAAGGGAAAGCGCGGCCAGGGAGAGCAGGGACCAAAAAAGAATGGTCCCGGAACGCGGAGAAAAAAATACCTGTCTTTTCATGGAAGCACCTCGATATAAAGATAATGGTCCTCACGGAAAAAGGCGTTGCCGCCGTCATGTACCCCGCCCTTTCCGCCTGGTATAAAAAGCCTGTAGTAATGGCCTGTCCCGGAACCTCCCGACAGAAGCCCTTCCCATTCCAGGCTCATGGCGTCATCTGATTCCATTGAGACTGAACGCAGGGCGACGGCGGGAAGGCTGGGCGGAAAGAAGGGCGTAAGGCTTATCCGCGAAAACGCGGCTGTTACAGCGGCGGCGCTGAGTTCAAGGGAAAAACCAAGGGTAAGGCGCAGAACCAGGGGATCGCTCAATGTAATGCGCAGACAGTTTCCGTTGGCAAGTTCCGCGCCGGTAAAGGGGGCATAGGGATCTATGGCTATAAAGCGCAGGTCAAGATAGGGAAGATCCGGCGTAAAGAAAACTTTATAGTCCTCTCCCAGTTTGAGGCCCGAAAGGTCCTGGGTATCCCTTGAAACGGTGAGGGTATAGATTGTTTCCCGCGCCCATTCCTGTTCGGGAATAAACACTATTGTTTTGCCGTCGAGCAATTCGGTGCGGCCTGTAAGGCCCGGTTCAAAACGCAGGGAACGAAGTACGCTCTCCTTGTCCATGTCCTTGGTAAAGCTGACCCCTATGGCCCCGTCCGGGCCGAGGCCGCTCTCTACAGATCCGCCTGTTTCAACCCACGCCTGGCCGGAAGGAGCAAGGGGAAAACAGCGTTCTACTTTCGGGAAGAGGGTATCACGGTCTGTTATAAAATTTCCTTCATAGTTATCCGCCAGCGGTATCCCGTCGCGGCTTTTGGCTCCGGTGCCTATGGACCAGTGATACGCGGTCCAGGGATTGAGCTTTCCTTTGGGACGCAGCTCAAAACTATGGTCATCATCGCGCCAGAGAAAATCTTTATTGCCCGGACAATCCCATTCAAATACATACTCGACGCTCCTTCTGTCCATGGACTCTGAAAATTCCAGAACCAGCAGCGCCCCTTCGCCGGGACTTACGCCTACCGAAGCTCCGTCTCCGGGACTAAAGGATTTGAGAAACGGAAGTGCCCCCGCTTTTTCAACATAAAAGGGAATATGGGAAGAAACCCGGAGTTCCCTTCCGTCTTTGGCAAAGGCGTTCCCGTTAAGGCTCAGGGTATATTGAAGGCCGGCAGACCAGGGAACGCCGGGCGTAAAGAACATGGCGTTACCGTCCCAGCTTAAATCCCCTGATACCTGCCCGTCACGGAAACTCACCGAAATAAGTTTTTCCGCCTCGTCCCGTATCATCCCCGTACCAAAGCGTACAATCACCGGGGCATAGGACCCGTAAAGCATTCCGTATGCCCTTTCCGGTACCGTCGTATAGGGGACGGAGCGCAGGTCGGCAAACCCGCAGGACACGGCAAGAAATACGGCCAGCGCCGCGAAAAATTTCGCCCCAGCCTGTCCTGTAAAGGGAAAAGAATTCCTTTCAATATATTGGCTGTACATATTCACCGTCCTCAAGGGATGAATCGGGCCGCTCTACCACCGCGTCTCCCGGCGCGAGGCCCGAAAGTATTTCCCGCTCTCCGCCAAGTGATGGACCGAGCGTTACGGTACGCCGGGAGATCTGGCTGCCCCTTACGACAAAGACCACGCCCTCATCATCCTCTGAATAGGCAAGGGCTGTTTCTGGCAGAACCATTACTTTTCTCAAAGGGCCGGTGTCTATGGAAACCCTGGCGAACATGCCGGGTTTGAGTTCGCCCGAAGCCTCCCCGACAGCCCTCTGTTCTTCCGCTGAAATCAGGACCCGCACCTGAAAGGTAAATGTCTGGCTGTCGGCAGCCGGAGCTACCAGGTCAAGTTTTCCCCGGTAGCTGCCTCCGGTTCCGTCAACGAATACCAGGGCGTCCATGCCGGGTTTAAGTTTTGTGGCTTCGGATTCCCGGACCGGAAATATGGCGTAAAGGGAAAGGGAATCCATAAGGGTAAAAAGTTTGTCCTCACGCTTGACCCGTTCTCCTTCTTCAAAATAGCGGGCGCCGAGTATGCCTCCTGACGGACTTATGACGCTGAGTTCTTCCTGGGCAAGGCGTATTGATTCCATCTCTTTTTGGGCGCCTTCAAGGGCCGCGCCTGAGGCGCTGAGTTCGGCCCTGAGAGTCATGGTCGCGAGGGTAATAAGAGAACGCATCCTTTCTTCGGGCCCGGAAGGTATGGCGAAACCGGCGTTCAGCAAATCCTCATCACGAAATCCTATACGGCGTATGGCAAGTTCCTTTTCCATAAGCCTGAGTTCTTCCCCGGTGGTTTCAAGGGCAAAACGGCTGCTCCGCAGCGTTTCCCCGGTTACGCCGCCGGCGGCAAAGAGGGTCTCCTGGTCAAGGTGTTTACGTTCCTGTTCCGCGAAATTTCTCTCCGCCTGCGCAAGCTCATCAGATGATTTTTCCAGAGCCTGTATCCTGGCCTCGGCCTGGAGCTCCCCTTCGGCAAGACGGGCCCTGGCCAGTTCCAAAGCGGCCAGGGCCTGGGAATAGGCGTTTTCCGCCCTGCCCGCGGCAAGGTCTACCTGGGGATTGGCAATACGGGCAAGCAGTTCCCCTTCCTTTACCGTATCCCCTTCCCTCCGGTAAAGGCGGCTCAGGACGCCGTCCTGGGCAGAGGCTATATCAACTTTCTTTACATACGAAAGCGAGCCGAAGCCGGAAATCCCGTCGCCCGTTTCCCGTTCCGTAACAACGGCGATGCGCAGTTCCCGCGGGGGTTTTTCTCCGCTTTCCCGCCTGTCAAAACGGCAGGAAAAAAGGACCGCGAGAAAAAGAACGAAACAGACGCAGCAAAGCAGGATGCCGGCTGCCGTGTTTTTTATTGACAGTTTCATAATGAATTCTCCTCCCGTCCCGCGAAAACCCCAAGGCCGCCGGGTTTAAGGGCAAGCAGTTCTTCCAGTTCGCGTTCCGCTTCCAGAAGGGATACCGCGGCTTCCACGGCGCGTATTTCGGCCTCCGCCTGTTCAAGCCGGTCGTCCATAAGGTCTATGCGCCTGGTCTGCCCCAGCGAAAGCCTGAGTACGCTAAGTTCGGTGCGCCTTGCGGCAAGTGAAGCGGCTTCAAGAGAAAGGGTGCGTCTCCGGTCAAGTATCCCGCATTTTTCCAGTGCCATGTTTATGGTCCTTTCCATGTCCGTAAAATTTTTCCTGTACTGTTCCATCTCAAGCGCCAGGGCAAGGCCCGATGATTTGCCGGTAATGGCGCCGGCCGGGTCTTCGAGGAGGCTTGTGGAACTCCCCAGCCTCATGCTGCGGTCATAGGGAGGGTCCCATCCGGCGCTGCCTGAGACTGTCCCGGAAAGCCAGGGTGAGGAAAAATTTATGGTAAGCCCCACAGTCCATGATGAACGGGTAAGGGGATATTTCTGCCCGCTTAAAGAGAGGCCGGTATTGACCCGTATGGTAGGAAGCCACGAGCGTTCATACAGGCGCGCCTCGGCCTGACGCCGGGCTATGCCGAGTCTTGCGCTTAACAGGGAAGGATTTTGTTCCCTGGCAAGCAGCACCGAGCGGTCAAGGCCGGGAAGCACTGCCCTTCGCCTTAAATCCACGGATTCGGCAAGGGGCGGCAGCGTTTCCTGTCCCAGCATTCCGGCAAAGGCAAGTTCCGCTTCCACAAGATCAAGTTTTGCCGTACTTTGTTCCAGAAAGGCCGCGGCAGATGTAAGTTCGGCCTCGGCAAGATCCGCTTCCAGGGCAAGGCCGAGACGGCACTCTTCGGCAAGAATACGCCGCTCTTCGTCAAGGGCGGCGGCGGACGCCTCCCTGATTTCGAGCAGCATCCTGAGAAAAAGCACGCGCCGGTACGCGGTGAGAGCCGCGGCCGCAATCCCCGAAGCCATGCTTTCCAGTTCGGAACCGAGAACGGCAAGACCGGCGCGTTCTACTTCCCGCGAAGATGAGGTTCTCCCTCCGTCCCAAAGCAGTTGGTCAAGGCTTACCGAATAGGCTTTCTGAAAACTGTCCGTCCCGGTCAGGGAAAGACGATCGTCCTCGGAAACGCTGAGGCTGAGGCGGGGCAGATAGGCCCTGAGGCCCGCCCGCCACGCGCCCTCTTTCAGCGCCCGCTGAATGTACTGGGAGCGGAGTTCAAGAGAGGCTTCTACCGCCATGCGGGCGGCGTCCTCAAAACTAAGCGGCGCGGGTTCTCCGGCCACAAGCGGCGGCGGGAAAAAAGACCCCGCCAGAAACGCAAAAAGCAGAACGGCGCTCAATATATGCGGCAGGGAATTAACAGTATATGTGTTCAGCCTTTGCATAATTCCTCCGTATAGTGGTCAGGGTTCCCTTCGTTCTACCGCCCGTACAAGTTTGTTCAGGGCGGAACGAAAAAGCGCTTCCATATCCCCGGACGAAGCAAGACTCCTTGTTCCTGAAGCGCTGGCCCTGGCCGAAGCATACGGAAGGTTCCCTTCAACATAGAGATATACCTCGGCTGAAATCGAGCGTACCGTGCGCCAGTTTTTAAGGTATTCCCGTTCCGTGGCCCTGCCCCTGACTATGAAATCAGGACTGTCCCCGGGGGCGACAACGGTAAAACCCTTTTCCGATAAAAGAAGGGGAAGCAGCAGGGTGAGTTCGGTTTCCAGGGAACTGTAGTCCCCGGCCTTGTCCACCCTGATATCCCCAAGGCTTACCCTGGGCAGCAGCGGGTCAGGTCCGCCTGATCCGGGCCAGCCTCTGGAGCTGATCATGCCAAAGGGAAGGCCCGCGCAGGAAGAAAAAGCCCAGCAGCACAGTAGTATAAACGCATAACGCATGGAACGTTGTTTTTTCATCGTTCATTCTCCTTTATGGTCTTTTGCAGTCCCGCGACAGCCCTGCCGAGAAGGCCTTCTTCTCCGGCAAGGAGGGCTGCCTTTTCAAGGTCCTCAAGGGCGCCCTTTCCGTCGCCCCGTATCCAGCGGAGGCGGGCCCTGTCCAGAAAAACCATGGCAAACTCCCCGCCTGTTCCGGCGGCCCTCTCAAGAAACGCAAAGCCGTCTTCGGGCTTTTCCTGGAGAAAGGCAAGTTCTGACGCATAACGCAGCGCCCTGATGTTTTCGCTGTCATCGGCAAGAAGTTCCTCCACAAGCTCCCTGGCCCCTTCATTGTCACCCTGTTCGCTTTTGAGCCGCGCAAGGTAAAGGCCGGCCTCAAAGGAAGACGGCCTGAGCTTTCGCGCCCGCGCAAGGGCTTCTCCGGCTTCCTCAAGCTGCCCCTGAAAATACAGGGCCTTGCCCCTCAGGGTCAGGGCCTGGGGAAAGGCTTTGAGCGGAAGCAGAAGGGCGGCGGCTTCCTGAAAACGGCCTTCGGCGTAGACGGAACGCGCTTTCGCATAACGGGACAGGTCGTCAGGCGAAGGAAGGTAAGTCCCGCAGGAAGCAAACAAAATACAGAGCAGGAAAAGCCCTGTTCCTCCGGCTGCGCCGCGCTTCATAAAGCGCCTCCTGTAATATAGCGAAGTCTTTCTTCCAAACGGCCCGAACTCTCCCTGCCCCTTGCCGCTAAATAGTTTCTGAAAAGGGGAGAAGCGCTTAGCGCGTTAAGCGCACCCAGGGCATAAAGGGTGAAGGGATTGTCCTCAAGGGCAAGAAGGGGAAAAAGTTCTTCGAGAAGGACGGCGCTGCCCTGGGCCGCGGCTCCGCTCACGGCCCTTTCTATCTCAGCCCTTGTACGCAGGGCAGAGGCCGCTTCTCCCCGGAGCCCGAAACTCTCGGCCAGAATTTTTCTGCACTCCCCGGCATAGGGTCCCAGGGGGGCAATATCCACACAACGCTCGGCCCCCTCGCCTGAAACAAGGGCAAGGTGGTACCAGTACGCGGCAAGGCCCGAATACCTGGCCCTTATGGCGCTGTACCTGGCAAGGACGGTCCGGCGGCTTTCATCAAATACGCCCGTTACCCCGGCCGGGGACACGGCCTCAACGCCGTCTTCCTGAGCGCCTTTAAGGAGACCGCTTTCAAGCAGGCTTGTAAGAAACATCCACCGGACAAAAGAATCAGGTTCCTCATCATCACAGAAGCCGCCAAGACTCTCTGCCGCTTCTTTCCAGCGGCCGTCAAAAAACGCTAGGGCCGCCAGAGCGGCGTCATGCACCTCGTCCAGAGACAGCGCGGCCTCAAGCCCGGCGCGTACCTGTTCCGCGCCAAGGGACCCGGCCCCGTAGGCGTAAAAAAGTTCCTTAAAGGCGGCTATGACCGCGCCGGCATAGTCCCCGGCTTCTTCCCTGAGCCTTGATTCGGCAAGACCCATGCCGGACCTGAACCCTGATGAACGCTCTGTCCCGGAAAGCAGGTCCAGGGCGGCGACAATTTC
>JAISCK010000244.1 GCA_031265635.1 Spirochaetaceae bacterium | reverse complement strand
CGGCTTATAACTAGATTTCTTTTTTTACCACTTGCCGCCGCAAGCCTCTTTACCGTGTCCTGCTCCATAGAGCTTGACGCGCCCCTTGACGAGTTTATCGCCGAGCAGACCGAAATGGTAAGCCCCAGGGCCGTTGCCTCTACAGGGCCAGGCGCGCCGGAGAGCGCCCCTGACGGCTATATCTGCGTCCCCACAGACCTGGGGGCCCCGGCATCGGGGAACACGGTCAGCGTACCCCTGGAAAACAACTACGGCTTTACCCTTGCCGTAGAAGACCCGGTACTGACAACAAACTCTGGCGGCGCGGGGATTAGCGGGGTGAGCGCCGCGCAAAACGGGGATAAGCTGGATATAACATTTACCGGAACTCCCGCCGAAGGGGATGACTTGAGCGTATACCTTGTTATAAAAAATGCCGATGACGGACGGGTCCTATACCGGGGAACCATCAATATCGCGTATATTGATTTTGATGTAAATCTTAGTAGTCTGGAATTGCTGACCCCCACCAATGAGAGTAAAATTATAAACCCCGCCCCGACCCCGGAGAATTTGGCAACACATACCGATTTCTCCGCCGCAGATTTTCCGTCGCCAACGGCCAGAATTGTGGCGGCTTCGGCAAACGGCGGGGCCGTCATAAGCGGCGATATTGGCGACGTCTCCCTTCCCCTTTACGGAGACGGAACCGTTAATACGAAAACTATTACGGTCAGCGCCCCCCACGGCGTTGTTGAGCCAAAGACCTACACCCTGCATATAAACCGGAAGTATGCGTCCAGTGACTGCGATATTGTTGAATTCAACATAAATACCTGGCCCAAGGTTACAAAAGACGCTTCGGCCAAAGGGCAGATTACGGGAACAACCATCAGCTACAAGGTTCCCTACGGCACGAATCTCGCAAGCGGCCTCTCGCCAACCATAATACCGTCCACCTATGCGACATGGGAGCGCCGGACCACGGGGGTGAGTTACCAGGGCCCGGTGGTATTCAGGGTTAAGGCTGAGGATCGCGTAAACTATAACGACTACACGGTAAATGTCAGCGCGGCGGCGTTGGACAGTATAACTTCAATAGAAGGGCAGCAGACCCGGTACGCGGTAGGCGCAACGCCTTCGTTAAGCGGCGTAACCATAAAGGCAAAGGATGCGGCGGGGTATACGGATTTGATCCTACCGGTGGCTGAGTGCGTAATAACAACGCCAAGCGGCGCTTTTACCTCAGGGGGACCAAAAACGGTGGAGTTTATGCATACCCCCAGCGGCGTTACCGCGACCTATCCGGTTACTGTGGGTTCTTCCGCCTGTGATATTACTTCCTTCAAACTGAACAGTTGGCCTGCGGTTACGGCAACTTCTTCAACAAAGGGGCAGATTTCAGGAACAACCATCACCTACTATGTACCCTACGGCACAAGCCTTACAAGCGGCCTGACCCCGACAATAACCGTGTCCCAAAACGCGACGTGGGTGCGCGTAACTTCCGGCACTGGCTATGCGAGCCCGGTACAATTCAAAGTTACCGCGGAAGACACAATCGCAAGCAAGAACTACACGGTGAATGTCATTGTAAGCACTCTTACTTCCATCACGGTAAATACCCAGCCCACGACAAAAGTCTACCCGGTGCAGGCACCCGAGAACACAGGCTTTGACAAAGCCGGTATGGTCATAAGGGGAAGCGACGATCACGGGTACGAGTTTACGATTACGGACTATACGCTCTCCTACGATTTTAGAAGCCCCGGAGCAAAGACTGTTACCGTAAGTTACGGAGGAAAGACCACCACCGTCACCGGTCTAACGGCCGTAGGCTTATACGGATTAGGCGTAAGAACAAAAAGAGGGGGGGCGATAAATGTTTCTTTTTCGTCCTCGACCAGCTATACCAGCTCCTACATTTTAGGCACTATAAGTGAGTTTATTAATGAAATCGGGATAACAGCATACGGACCGCCCGGCTCCGGCATAAGTACAACTGTTTTTTTCCCGACTGGATATTCAGTAGGTACCTATGATGGGTATGAAGCATGGGACGTGGTTCTTTCCGGTCAAAGGACAATCACTATAAGGACAAGTTACAACGGCGTAACCAAAGATTATACCCTGTCGTATAACGGAAATTAAACGGCTGGCGCACGGGATGCGCAAAAGCTCAAGCCCTGCGGGCAAGCAAGGACGGCGTAAACATGGATTATACCATAACCTATGACAATTAGAGCCGCCTATTACCAGGAGCCGGAATGAAGCAAGAATATTTACCCGCGAAAAACTCAAAGAAGGAAAAAATAAACTTTTTCGACTTAGCGGTAAAATTCCAAATTCTTTTTTACATTCGTGAAGTTCGTAGTAAAATCTCTTTTGTTCGTGTTAGTTCGGGTGGTTCGTGGTTATTCTTCCCCGCCCCAAGGGCCTAAGGAGTGCACGTTGAAAAAACCAGTCCTGTTCATCATCACTACCCTGCTCCTTTCACTCCCCCTCCTTGCCCAGGAGGCGGAAGCCCCGGCCTACCGCGTCGGCGAGGAGGGCAAGATACTCCAGAGGCTGAGCTGGGAACGGGTAAACGCCTACTTCTACGAAATCGAACTCCAGAGACTCGACAACACGGAATGGGTTCCCGAACTCTCTGAGCGTACCGACGGCCTTTCCATCGAAGTATCCCTGGTCCCCGGCATGTACCGCTACAGAATCCACAGCTACAATGTCCTTGGCAGAATCGCCTCAAGTTCGGAATGGACAGGCATACGGGTCTTTGTCGCCAAACCTCCCTCGGCCAGCTCCTTTTCCCCTTCCTCCTTTCACTACGACAGTAACGAGGAGTCTTTTTCCCTCACCCTCTTCGGTTCCGGCCTGGTCGAGGACGCAAAGATCTACCTCATCGCCAAAGCCGAAGACGCAAAACCCATTGAACCCCTCTCGTTACGCTACAGTCCCGACGAGACGGAGATAGAGGCTGTCTTTTCCCCGGAAGCCCTGGTCCCCGGCCCCTACGACATAGTGATCACCAACCCCGGCGGCCTCAGCCAGAGCGTCGAGGGCTTTGTCGTGGATTTTAAGCAAAAGCGGGACTTTCTTGTGTCCCTGGGCTATGCCCCCCTCCTCCCCCTGGGAGGCTACCTCTTTGAAAAGAACAGTTTTTCCGAACCCGCCTATCCTATAGGGTTTTACGGGAGGGTTGGTTATATTCCCCTAAAAAGAACCTGGGGCTTTTTGGGCCTTGAGGCTGCGCCGTCATGGGCCTTTCTCAAAACGAACGGCGGGCCCTACCCTGTTTCGGGTCATTTATTCGCGTTTAACCTTGACGGTCTTTACCAGTACTGGTTCAACCACTGGACCATGGCCCTCAACCTCCGGGCCGGCTTTGGTCTTTCGGCATTCGGGAATATGAGCTATGACAACGGGGGTTCGGGGAAAAAGAAAGGGACGGCGCTTTTTACGGTGAACGCGGGAGTTTCGCTTTTGTGGCTAGTGCGGGAGGCGTTATTTTTTGAAGGCGGCGTTACGTATGCCCGGAGTTTTTCGTCAATAAGTCCCGCGCCATCCTATCTGTATTTTAGCCTTGGCGCAGGCTGGCGGTTCTGACAAAAAAGAATTTACCGTGAACCAACGGCTTGCGATTACAGCCTGTATAGCGCAGCACACGGGGCATGGGTGTCCGGGCCTCGACTTCGGGGATGTCATCCGGTTCCGGCACCGGCGTGGGATGCGGCTTATTTTTATTATAAGCGGCCTTATAACTGTTATAAACTGTCTAGAAGATGAGTATTATGAGAGAGAACAAAAACCGTGCCAAGCGGGCTTAATTGGGCTTTTCTTTGTATTATTTTCATAATGCTTGGATTATTTTACGGTATAAGCGGGGACTTGTCAACTGCCCAAAATCCGGCATCCATGCCGGATTTTGGGCTTGGAGTTTTTGCGTTGCAAAAACTCCGCCTCTCCGCCAAGGCGGAGAGCTGTGGATACAGAAGAGCCCGCTTGCGCGGGGGAAATCCCTGGCGCTTGCAAGAACCCGCTCATTGGTTCGCGGGGGAGGGATTTTGGGCTTGGAGTTTTTGCGTTGCAAAAACTCCGCCCTGTCCGCTAAAGGCGGACAGGCCAGGGAACCAGCGGCGTCCCTGCCGCCTCCCGGCCCCATTAGGGGGGTAGGGCGAGACCCGCTATGCGGGGCTCGCCCGCAGGGGGGCGCGTCGTGTATGCTGCAATGCCAAACAGCAGTGGGGAAATGCGCCCCCCTCCTTTCAATAAATAGTAAAGGGGCCGCTAATATTTCCGCAGCAGTTCTACCGGGGGCACCCTGCCGGCGCGGCGGGAGGGGAGCCAGGAGGCGATGACCGAACAGAGCACGGCGAAGACGCCTATGGCGGCTATGGCGTTCCAGTCTATGACTATGGGAATTTCTTCAAGATAATAGCCGGGGTCCAGTATCCTGATGCCGCCGCCGCCCGCGAGGCGCGAAAAAAAGCTGAGTACGCGCTCAAGGCCCTGTATGATGCGGTTTATCGACGAGCCTATGATAAGGCCCAGGCTTATGCCGCCAACGGCGCCGGTAATGCCGGTAAGGAGGCTGCCCCAGAGGAAGATGCGGGCCGCCCCGCCGGGGCTTGCGCCAAAGGCTTTGAGTACGGCCATGTCCCGCCGCCTTTCTATGGCAAGCATGGCTGTGGCTGAGGAGACATTGACCGCGGCGATGATTACGATGAGGGCCATGATGAGGACAAGAAGCTGCCTGGTTGACTCATAGGAACTGTATTGGGAACGCTGGAGTTCCTTCCAGGTATAGACGCCGAAGCCTGAACCGAGGGTCCGGGAAAGAAGGCCCGCCCATTCGTCGGCCTTTGTATAGGGGTCGTCAATTTTTACCATAAGGTATGAATATGAAAATTCATCGGAGAGGAGGCGCTTTCCCATGGTATAGCTCATGATGCACCACAGGGCGTCAAGTTCACGGTAGCCTGACGACACGATGCCTTTGACGGTGAAGGGGGTGAGCCGGGGTATGATGCGGCCGTCATTGCCGGTCCGCACTGTCATGATACGCACCGTATCGTTCACTTTGGCGCCTATGCTTCCGGCCAGGGCCTCGCCGAGCAGCACTTCGCGGTCGTTTTCCAGCGCGGGGCTGCCTTCCAAAGTTACCAGAAAACGCTCCGCCCCTCCGGAGGTCCAGAACGACGGTTCCACCGCCCGGACATTGGCCCCTACCTTGCCTTTTTCGCTTACCAGCACCCCCAGGCCGTGGCGCTCGGGCCATACGCCCTTTACGCCTTCCATACCGGCTATGGTTTCGACCGACGCTTCCAGGGCATCGGGATTCGTGTAATCGTAGACCTCAAGGTGGCCGGTTCCCATTTCAAGGTAACGGTCGGTGATGCCCCGTATCATGCCGTCTGCGACTATCAGGGTAACTACTATGGGGATGAGGCTTACCGCTATGCCTATGGCGGCCCCCTGAAGGTAACGGCCGCCTTCGTGGGCGCGGCCGAGAAGATAACGGAGGGCTATAAAGATGCCGGGGCTGCCCCTTAAAAGGCCGCGTTTCACAGCATGGCCCCGTCAGGTTCCCCGGCAGGGGCCAGGGGATCGGAAAGTATGCCCGACCGGAGTATATAATGCTGTTCCGCCCTGGCGGCCAGGGCCTGGTCGTGGGTTACCACGATGAGGGTTTTGCCCCACTTTTCGGTGAGGGCATAGAGCAGCTCGGCCACCATGCCGCTGTTTCCCGGATCAAGATTGCCGGTTGGTTCATCGGCCAGCACCAGGTCCGGGTCATTCACCAGGGACCTGGCCACGGCCACTCTCTGCCGTTCACCGCCTGAAAGCTGGGAAGGGTAATGGCGGCTTCTTTCGCCGAGCCTGACATCCCCAAGCAGGGTTTCGGCCCGTTCCAGGGCGGCCTTTTTCGGCATACCGGCTATGTAGGCGGGAAGCATGACATTTTCCAGAGCGGTAAAATCCCTGAGAAGATAGTGAAACTGAAAGATAAACCCTATCTGGTTCCTCCGGTAGCCGGTAAGGCCGTGTTCCGAAAGCCTCCCCAGTTCAACGCTCCCTGTTTTAGGCGAATACACCGTTACCGAGCCTGAGTCAAAGCGGTCAAGGCCGCCCAGTATGTTGAGCAGGGTACTCTTGCCGCTGCCCGACTCGCCGGTTATGGCCAGGGAACTGCCCCGTCCAAGGGAAAAATTTACCCCCGTGAGTATCTTGAGGGTTTCCGAGGGCGACGCGTAGGTCTTTACCGCGTCCTTTACTTCTATTATCAGGTTTTTTTGAATTTCCTGTTCCTGACTGCCGCTCGCATTACTCATAACGCAGTACCTCCGCGGGTTTGATGCGGGAAATCTTTCCCGAGGCGAGCCACGCGGCTCCGGTGGCCGAAAGCAGGCCAAAAAGATATATCAGCAGCACCTCATGGGGTATGATCCTGCTGGGGACTTCCTTGATGTAAAATACGGCGGGGGAAAAAATCGCGAAGTCCCCGCCTGACGCGCCGGCGCTTCCGGTATGGGATGATACCAGGGTGTTAAGGCCGTGTATCGCGCCGTTTACCAGTGTTTCTACTATGCCGAAAAAGGGGCCTATGTTGAAGGCTATGGGAAGGCCGATGGCAAGGCCCAGGCCCGCGCCCAGAAACCCTATGATAAAGCCGTCGTAGGTAAAGACAAGGCGCACAGCCCTCTCCCCGGCGCCTACGGCCCTGAGGAGACCTATTTCTTCCCGCCTTTCAAGGACAAAGCGCCGCTGGGACTGGTAGATATTGAGGCCGACCACGATAAAAATCAGCCCCACAAGGACAAACATCAGCAGTTTTTCCATCCTGAGAGCGCCGAAAAAGGCCCGGTTGTATTCCCGCCAGGAAACCGGTTTGTAGTCGCCGAGGCGGTTTATCGCTTTCAGGGCCCGCTCGTCCTGCCAGCGGTTGTGGAGTTTGATGCCCCCGTAAAGAGGCTCAGGGCCGCCCTGGAGGGCCTGGGTTTCTTCAATATTGATAATCGCCCAGCCCAAATCGTATTCGTAAAAGCCCGATCGGAATATTCCCCTTACCGTGAAGGGGGTGTTTTCGGTTTCCATCTCGCCGGGGATGAGCCCCGACACCGAAATGACGCTGACCTCGTCGCCGGTCTGGACGGCAAGCCGCCGGGCAAGTTCGGCGCCGAGGAGTATGGAATGTTCCCCGCCCACATCAAAGGAGCCCGACTCAAAGACAAGTTTTTCCATCATGCCGGCGTCAAGGGCCGCGGTAGTTTCTGGCAGCGCCCGTATCATGGCGACCTGGGGCCCGCTCCGTTTGCCCCTGAGCAGGGCCTGGATTTCCCTGAAGGGAAGAACCGAGCGCACGCCCGGAATCTCCCGGAGGCCGGCCAGGTCATCCTGACCGGGGATTTCAACCCTGACATGGAACGAAGATATTTCGAGTATGCTTTCGATAAAGCCGAGCTGGAAGCCGTTCATTACCGCGATGATAACGATGAGGGCCAGCACGCCGGTACATATACCCAAAACGGCAAGCACCGAAGAAGGAGAGGACTTGTCCCTTCTCCGGGAAGATATATACCGTGATGAGGCGTAGCCTATCCAGGGTTCAAATTTCACCTTTTGCCTCGCTGCTCATAAAATTGAACGTTAATTCCGGCCTGTATCCGGTCTTACCGGTTCTTCGGAAACTTTTCTGCCGTCTTCCCATACAGCCCTGAGTACCGGGCGGCCGTTGAGGTACAGTTCCTCCACATCCCTGTTTCCCTCGCTGGAAACGGAACGCTCCAGCACGCCGTCGCGGAAATTTTTTTCGCCGGTCCTGTTTCCGTCCGGGTCATATTCAAACTCTATGCGGCGGATTTCCTGTCCGGTCTCCCAGCTTACCGAACTGAGCCTTTCGCCGGTCCAGACATTGGTCAGGGTTCCCAGGACCTCTCCTTCCTCATCGCGCCGCGTCTCGGTAAGTATACGGCCACGCTCGTCGGTGGTAAACTCCACAGCCGCGCCAATGGCCGAAATATCCATTAAAAATTCGGAACTGAAAGCCGAATAAGGGCTCACCAGGCGGGAAGCGGCGCGGCGCGCCTGAGAACCCGGAAAAAAGGCGGTTTCGTTCCGCTGTTCC
>JAISCK010000224.1 GCA_031265635.1 Spirochaetaceae bacterium | reverse complement strand
CTGGGCCAAAGACCAGGCGGGCCTTGCGTCCGCCCTGCCCCGGCTTGAAAGCGCTGTCTCCTACAGCGCTGTTCCGCCTGAAAGCCGCCGCATGGTACTCAAAAGTATAGAACCAAAAGCCCTGCCGGAGACCCTATGAACTGGGACAAAAAAGACATAGCCCCGGAACTGGTGCGGGATCTTGCTTCCAGATACGGCTGCGATCTCCTTACCGCTTCCGTGCTTGCCCGGAGGGGCATCCTTGAGGGCGGGGAAATACGCTACTACCTTGAAGATGATCCGAGGCATCTTCACAGTCCCTTTGAGCTTCCCGGAATGGAAGACGCGGTGGACCGCCTGCTTGCCGCGAAGGAAGAAGGCGAGAAAATCCTTGTCTTTGGGGACAGGGATGTAGACGGTATCACCAGTACGGCGCTGCTGTGTTCCGCCTTGGTAAAGCAGGGCATGGATGTCTCCTGGCGGCTTCCCACCGGGAACGATACCTACGGCCTTTCGGTCAGGGCCATAGAGGAATTCGCCGCCGCTGACGGAACGCTTATCATCACCGTTGACTGCGGCATTTCCAACATTGCCGAGGCCAGGAGGGCCGCGGAACTGGGAGTGGACATGATCATCACCGATCACCACAATCCCCAGGACGAACTGCCCGGAGCCCTGGCCATAGTCAACCCCAAGCTCAAAGATTCCCGCTATCCTTTCCGCGATCTTGCGGGCTGCGGAGTGGCCTATAAGCTCGCCGCCGCGCTGCGCTTTGCCCTGAAGAGCCAGTTCTACGGGCACAATGTATGCCTCTTTAACACCCGTCCGGTGAACGACGCCTATGTCGTGGAGATAGCCAAACTCCGCAACCTTTCGGTTATAGACCGGCTTGAGGAGACCATAGTACCCGGCATGGCGGGCATCGGCGATACGAGGATACCCGCTTTTCTTGAAGGCCAAAGCATATTCGCCTGGGATGTGCCGCTGCAAAAAAAAACCTTCGCTAAAATTTTCGGAAACGGCGTTGACCTTTACATGCTTGACCTTTCTACCCAGGTCCCGGAGGAGATTCCTTCCACAGCGGGAAAAAGCCTCCTCAGAATCAAGGAGCTTTCCCGCATAGCCCGCTATACCAGAGACAGCATTACCGAACTGGACGTGCTCATCAATCTTTTCATCTCCTTTGTCCACAGGAAAGAGAAAAATTTTGACGCCGATGATTACGCCGACCTCCAGCTCGCCGCCCTGGGAACCATAGCGGACATCATGCCCCTCAGGGACGAGAACCGCGTCATCGTAAGGACCGGCATTGAATCGCTGATAAAAAAGCCGCGCCCCGGACTTTCGGAGCTTCTTTTCAAACTTGAATTTTCGGGAAGGCGCATCGGCGCGTCGGATATTTCCTGGAACCTCTGCCCGGTGATTAACGCAGCGGGCCGCATGGGAAACGCCGGCAAGGCGGCGGCCCTGCTTCTGGAAGAAGACCCAAAGGAAAGGGACAAGCTCGCAGCCGAAGTGATCGGCATGAATGAGGAACGGAAAAAGGCCGGACAGGAAACCTGGGCTGTGGTAGAGCCCCTTGCGGAAAAAAGCCTTGCTGCCTACGGCGGCAATATGGTGCTTGCCGCGGGGGACACTATTTTCCGGGGCGTTACCGGCATCATGGCAAACAGCCTTATCAGCCGCTTCAAGGTTCCGGCGCTGGTAGTCTCTTTTAATGAAGACATTGCCACAGGTTCATTCAGGTCCCTGCGGGGCTACAATGTACGCGGCCTCCTCGAACAGTGCGCCGATCTTTTTATTGACTGGGGAGGCCATGATTTTGCCGCCGGTTTTAGCATGCCCATGGGCAACTGGAACGCCTTTCTCGAAAGGCTCGGGAAAGCGGCCATGACCATAGAACTTGGTTCTCCCGATGATGAAGAAACCATCAGCATAGACGCGGAACTTCCCCGCGAATACATTACCCCCGACATCTTTACCCTTGTGGACCGCCTTGAACCTTACGGCGAGGCAAATCCCTCCCTTTCTTTTTTGGCCCGCCGCCTCAAGATTATCAATATTGACCTCGTAGGCAAGAACGGCGCCAAGCATGTCAAACTTACCCTTGATACGGGAAAACACAAATGGCCCGCCATGTACTGGCAGGCGGCCGGCAAGGTAAAGCAGGATTTTGACCTTAACGATACGGTGGACCTGGTTTTCAGGTTTTCCCGGAACTGGTTTAACGGCATCGAGACGCCCCAAATCATCATCACCGATCTGAGGCGGTCCTAGGGAACGGGGCGGCGAAGCGCAAACAGTCTGTCAGGAACAAGTAATATCAGGTGAATACCTTTGCAAGCCCGGAAAAACTTCCGGCCTTTGCGCCCAGAGCGCGTTCCATGACCACAAGGAAGGCGGCGGTCCTGGCCGCCGTCTCCTCGTTTGTCCACTGAAAATACGCATCGTCAAAGAGTACCAGGGCGGCGCAGAGAAGGATCTCGGCGCTCTCGTTTGGAAAGGGAGTGGAAAAGCTCCCCAGTTCTACGCCTTCCTGTACAACCTTGCCGATACAGGGACTGAGACGGAGGATGTATTGGGTAAGGGACTTTTGGTGCATCTTGGCGTTGTCCTTCTCGTGGAGGACGGCGTTAAAATCTTCCTGCGTCTGGTTTTGGGGTTGTTGCGCCATGATTACCGCAAGCAGTTTTTCCACCGGAGGAAGGGGGGAGGCGGCAATCTCTTCCGCTTTTTGTACGCCTTCACTGATACGCCTTTCAATGAGCGCGTCAAGAACTTCTTCCTTGGATTTGAAGTAATAATAAAACGTCCCTTTGGCGATTTTTACCGCCTCAAGAATGTTGTTCACCGTTGCCGCTTCGTAGCCCCTGGCGGCGAAAAGTTTTTCCGCCGCGTCGAGGATTTCCTTTCTTCGTTCTTCGGGCTCTTTTACGATTCTCATTGGTTATCAGTATACCCCTATTTTATAAAAGGAACCATGCCCTGAACGGAAAGAAAAAATCCCCTGCCGGGACTGCCGGTTTTTTCTCCGTCCAAAAGATAACGGCTGTCAAAAACAAATCCTCCCTGTAGTTTGAAAAGCGTAAAATCAAGTACCGCGAAAACAGACGATTGCTGTAATTCAAATTTTTCTCCGTTACGCGATAAAGCAAAATCAATTGAATCGTTTTTCAAGCCCGCCCCGATTCCGGCAAAGTCCCCCAGCTTGTGTTCGGCGGGGAAAAGCCGATACCAGAGAACCCACTCCCCCACAAGGTCGCCTATGTCCCGGTAGTTGTCCATCCGCATATCCGCGGTAAAGCGTATTCTTTCCTTGGGCGCGACGGTAAAGGAAAGGTTGGGGCCGGTGAGAAACTCAAAGGATGAAACAAACCATGAGGTGTCAATGCCGAAACGGATAAGGGGCAGGGGCAGTACCGGCCATGCCGCGCCGGA
>JAISCK010000105.1 GCA_031265635.1 Spirochaetaceae bacterium | reverse complement strand
TAATTCGTTTATCATTGCGTCGATCTTAATAGCGAGATTGTCGGCGATAAACGCCATAAACTCCGTGAGGAGCGTTCCCGCCTCCCCGCTATAAAAGGTATCCCATTTATTCTGCCATTTCGGATTTTCCGCTATTATCCGCTGTATCTCTTGGGAGATTGTATTAAAATCTACGCCAGTTGCGGCCAGGGTAGGAAGTTCACTTAGAAATCTATTTGCCATTTTTATCATATATTCTATTACTCTATTATTTAACTTAATTTCAAAGAGAGATATAGGAGTCGATAAACATTATTCTTTTTTATTTTTTCTTACATCATCATCAATAAGTTTTTTTGATTCAAAGTCAATAAAGTTTTCATATCCTTGTATAACATAAGTCCAGTATTTAATTTTTGCGTTTTTGGCGTTTGTAAGTTCTACTTCTTTTTCCTCTAAATATAAAATCTGTTGGTCGTGTTCTTCAATGTGGCGTAAAAAAGAATTATTAAAATGTCCGCTCAAAATGTCTATGACTTTCTTGGCGTTATCGGCAAGCAATTTAATGTCGCTTATATCGTTCCCTACCTCTTCAATGTTGTTATAGCGGTCTTCCATATCGCTCATATTCTTGGCGTGTCCCATAAAATAGGCAACAAGGTCTTTTGATACTCCGCCTTGACTTAAAATAGTCCGGTAGAAGTGGCGGAAAGAATGAAAATCTACATTGTTTTTCTTTATTTCATTTTCCGTATATCCGCAGTGTATTCCGCATTGCTTATACGCTTCTATAAAAATGGTTCCGTTTTGGGTTTTCCTCTTGCCGGAAAAGAAAAGATAATCACTTGTTATATTCATTTTTTCGATATAATCATTGATAGCGTTATAGACAAAATTGTGAAGCGGAACGCGCCGGTAGGCGTTTTCGGTTTTTACTCCGCTATTATCTAATCTGCTGTTATCTATTTTTAGAAAATAGATTCCACCTACCTTTTCGATACTGGATTTTTTCAGCATAAACACTTCTCCCGCCCGTAATCCGGTAGTGGCGGAGATAAGGCATAACAGGTATTTTTTCCGCTTTATCTGTTTTTCTTTCGGTTTTTCCAAATCATTTTTTGATTTACCTAAAATCCATAGATTAGGTTCATATAAAACATCAAAAAGCCTATTGACTGGATAAATCTGCCGTCTTTTGACTTCACCTTTTATTGCTATAAGATTGGTATTTATTCCCTGACTAAAAGGATTGTATTGTATTTTTTCTTTCAAGTACAAAAAATCCAGCGCTTGCTTAATAGAACCATTCATATAATTGTTAATGGTTTTGGCGGTTAAGTTTTTTGTTTCCCTTAACCAACCGCCAAACTTTAAGATTTTTTCTGGTTTAAGATTTTCTATTTTTCTTACGCCTTCCTGTTTCAAAAAAGGTATGAAATAATTGTTAATAAAACTATTATATCCTTTTATTAGTTTTTTGCTTATCTGCCTTTTGGTTAGCAAAGACTCCGCTAAGTATTTTGAATCTTCCGCGTAATAACCAGATAAGAGGTTATAAAAAGGACAACCATAATCCCCTCTTTTGCCATAGTTGGCAAGAAACGAATCTTTCCACGCGACCGCCCTTTTTTCGGCGATCTCAAAATCCGTGGTTTTCAAACTAAACTTTGTAGGTAATACCTTGCCCTTGACATAGTAGCGGGCACAATAGACAAATCCTTCCTTTTTCCGCTTTTGCTTGAAAATGGTATAATCTTCTTTTGCCCTCTTTTTAGGCATCAGTTTTTCAATCTCCCTTAACCGCTTGGCAAGTTCAATCTGCTGTCTTAGCAATAACCGCCTTGTCTGCTCTACATTTTCTAACAGGATACGATCAAGCATTTTACGCCCTCTTGGTAATGGGGTAAATACCCCAGAATAAGCGTAAAGGGAGGTTTGGGGAAAAATTGGGTCTAAAAAAGTGGGTCCGTCCTGCTCTTTTTCCGTATATTTTAGGTATAAATATACAGAAAGGTCTATAAAACCAACATATTTATACAAAAATCATAGATTTTTTGTATAAAATTTGGAGGTGGCGGGAATCGAACCCGCGTCCTGATACGCGGAATACAGGCTTCTACAGATTTAGCCGCGCATTATATTGTCGGGGCGGGCTTGGCTGCGCGGCACGCGGCCCGTCCGTATCCGTCTGGTTCTCGCCGCAACCCGTTCGGAACCGGAATTACGGCCAGCCCTGATTGCGACGCGGAAGTCCTTCCTCAAGGCGGCGGAAGGGTTCCACGCGGTTACGCAGCTAAGGCGTAATCGTAACTGTCGTTGTTGGCAGTTAAATTTTTGCCGAATCAGGAGATCGGCACTCCATCTGCAGCCTGCACCCCGAACCGTACCAGTCGAAACCGGTGCACCCCCGGGTTATGGCGCGGTTTTATACCGCGCCACCAGCCTTAGTATACTCCATAAAGCCGGGTTTGTCATGTACTTAAGGGCTATTTGTAACGCTCCGATATGTCGATAAATTCTTTCTTTATGTTGAACACCGCGTCGGTAAGCACGGGGTCAAACTGGGTTCCCCTGCCTTCCATGATGATCCGTATCGCGTCGTCATAGGAGAACGCGGCCTTGTAGACCCTGGCGCTGACCAGGGCGTCGTACACATCGGCAAGGGAAGCGATACGGGCGGCAAGGGGAATCTCTTCGCCCGAAAGTCCCTGCGGATAGCCCTTTCCGTCCCAGCGCTCGTGGTGGCCGTAACATATATCCTCGCAGTGCCTGAGGTACAGGGAAGTGTTTACGTCGCCGAGTTCGGCGATTATCTCCTTGCCCCGTGTGGTGTGGGTCTTCATGATTTCGAATTCATCAAAATCAAGTTTTCCCGGCTTGAGCAGTATGCGGTCCGGTATGGCTATCTTGCCGACATCGTGGAGGGCCATGGCCTTGACTATGATATCGGGGTTTTCTTTTTTGAGTTCCTCCGTGTACACCGAATTTGAGCTGATAAGATAATCAATCAGGGCCTTGCAGTACAACTGGGTCCTCTTGACATGGCTGCCTGATTCCAGGTCCCGGTGTTCAATGACATTGGCAAGCCCCTGGAGGGCGTTGTCCAGCGTGGCTGTCGCCTCGGCTGTTTTTTCGGCAACCATTTCCTCAAGGCTGTCGCTGTAGTTTTTCAGTTCAATCTGGTTTTTAACCCTGAGTTTTACAATCTCGGGGAGAAAGGGCTTTGAAATAAAGTCCACCGCCCCGGCGGCAAGGAGTTCGCTTTCTGAATCGTTCTCGGCGGTGATAAAAATAACCGGAATGCGCTTAAAGGCTTCGTCTGACTTGAGTATGTCAAACATTTCCCTGCCGGTCATTTCGGGCATTTCAATATCGAGAAGAATGATCTTGGGAAGAACAGGGGCATGGCGTATAACTTCAAGGGCCTGTCTGCCGTTGCCGGCGCTCAGAACATGGTAATCGCCCTTGAGAATTTCCTCAAGGATGAGAATATTCATTTCAACATCATCAACAACCAATACTACAGGTGCTTTCACGTCAGGCGTTCCCATATTGCGCTATTACCTTCTCTATGTCTTCCAGGGTCCGGGAAAAAACGGTCTTGACAGTTTCTACCATGGCGGGATCGGCCCGGCCTTCCTTGATTTGGGCTTCGAGTTCCTGGACTTTAAGGAACAGGCGTTTCAGCGACAGATTGGCCGAAACCCCCTTGAGGGTATGGGCCTTGATCCGCGCGCTTTCCATGCTGCCCCCGGCAATATCGGCCAAAAGTTCGTCAAGTCTGGTCTCATCTTTGAATTTCCCAAGAAGTTTTACATACAGCTTTTTGTTGTTCATAACACGCTTGAGACCTTCTTCAAGATCTATATATGTTTCCCCGTCATTAATTCCGGTTACATCCGGCATAAAGCGCCTCCTCGTCTAAAATCGCCCCTCATATACTATACCAGAATAGCGTCTGTTTCAACAGGGCGGAAAAACGCCGCGTTAAGAAACCACCCCTTTCCCCAAAAGCCCCCGGAGCGTATACTGGCTTCCGTGAATACCAGCCTTGTTTTTTTCTGGACCGGACTTTTGTCCTTTCTGCCCATTTCCGAGCTGCGCGGCGGCATTCCCTTTGCCCTGGCCCAGGGCATACCCTGGTACCTCGCCTATCCCTTTGCCGCCCTGGTCAATACTCTGGCCGCCCCGGCCTGCTGGGTCTTTCTTTCGACCCTGCACAGATTCTTCCTCAGACTGGCGGAAAAACCGCGTTTTTCCTGGTACCGGCGTCTTTTTGACCGTTTTGTCGAAAGGTCAAGGGAAAAGCTCCGAGGGGGCGTGGAAAAATGGGGCTGGCTGGGAGTAACAATCTTTGTGGCCATACCCCTTCCCCTCACCGGCGCCTGGACCGGAACCCTGGGCGCGTGGATACTGGGGCTTGGCAGGAGAAAAACCCTGGGGGCGGTGGCCCTCGGCGTGTTCATCGCCGGCGCCGTTGTTACCCTGGTGGCGTACCTTGGCATAGAGGCCCTGCGCTTTTTCGTTAAGGGAAATTAAGTTTTTATGTTCGAACTCAACGGCCCCCAGCTCAGGGCGGTAGAAACCCTGGAAGGGCCGGTGCTTATCATAGCCGGGGCTGGTTCGGGAAAGACCAGGGTCATCACCTGCCGTATAGCCCACATGCTGAAAAAAGGCATAACCCAGTCGTCCATACTTGCCCTTACCTTTACCAACAAGGCCGCGCGGGAAATGGAAACCCGCGTCAGGGAGCTTACCGGGAGAAAACTCAGGAGCCTTACGGTAAGCACCTTTCATGCCTTCGGGGTAAAAATACTCAGGGAAGAAATCGAAGTCCTGGGCTACAGAAAGAATTTTTCAATCTATGATGAAACCGACCGGGGACAGCTTATCAGGGACTGCCTGCGGGAAAGCGGGCTTTCCCCCGACGGGACGGACATGTACGCCCTGGGCCAGCTCTTCTCGAACATCAAAACCGGAAGGACACGATGGATACATGACGGCGGATCAGGCGACGACAGGTTTGAAAAGACATACCGCGAATACCAGAGCAGCCTCAAGGTATTTAACGCCCTTGACTTTGACGACCTTTTGATCCTGCCCATAGAGCTTTTTGAAACGCGGCCCGAAATCAGGGAAAAATACCGGAAACGTTACCGCTATATCATGGTTGACGAATTCCAGGATACCAATTTCACCCAGTACCGCCTCATGAAACTCCTTTCCCACCCGGGCGGTGAGGGAACAAGCAATGTCTGCGTCGTGGGAGACGACGACCAGTCCATCTATTCCTGGCGGGGCGCGAATTACGAAAACATTCTTGCCTTTGAGAGAGATTTTCCGGGAACCGAAGAAATCAAGCTGGAACAGAACTACCGGTCTACCACAACCATACTGGAAGCCGCCAACGGAGTCATAGCCCATAACACCAGCCGCAAGGACAAAAAACTCTGGTCGGGCAACGGCGGAGGCCGGCCCATAATCCTCGCCTGTCCTGAAAACGAAAACGACGAGGCGGACTTTATCGCGTCACGGATCAAGGCCCTCATGATGGAAGAAGGGCTTGGCTACGGGGATTTCGGCGTACTCATCAGAACCAACTTCATGACCCGTCCCATAGAAGAAGCCTTCCTCGCCGGAAACATACCCTACAAGGTCTCCGGGGGAACCAGCTTTTTTCAGCGCAAGGAAATAAAGGATATTATTTCCTATCTCAGGGTTGTCGCCAACAGCAATGACGACGTTAATCTCCTCAGAATTATCAACACGCCCCGGAGGGGCATAGGCAAGACCACCATAGCAACTCTCAGCGATATGGCAAAGCGGAACCACGGCACCCTCTGGGACGCCCTGGGCCGCGTACATGTAAGCGCGGCACAGCACAGCGGGGATATTGACGAATTCATGAACCTCATAAATTTTCTAAAAACGGAACTTTTTCCCGGAAAAGAAATTCCCAAAGACTGGGCGCTTTCACAAAAGGTCAGGGCCCTGGTTGACCGTATTGATTACTGGTCCTATCTTGTAACCGAGTACAGCAAAAACGAAAAAACAGCCAGATGGAAATTCGCCAATATTGAATACCTGGTCAGGTCCATCGAATACTGGGAAAGGGACCCTGATAATTTTGACCCCGGCCTCTACGCCTATCTTAACCGCATAAGCCTCATCACCAGGGACGACGGCAATGACGACGCTGAGCGCGGCAAGGTAAACCTCATGACCGTACATGCCGCCAAGGGGCTGGAATTTCCCGTGGTCTTTATAGCCGGAGCGGAAGACGGCATCATGCCCCACACCAGGAGCATCGAGGACGGAGACGGAGATTTTGACCCCCTTGAGGAAGAAAGGCGGCTTTTCTATGTGGCCCTTACCAGGGCCAGGGACAAGCTCTATATCTCAGGCTGCAAAAAACGAAGAAGGCTCAGGGATGTCATTGACTGCGTCCCCTCCCCTTTTCTCGCCGAGATTCCCGCCCACCTCATCGAAAACTGGGAAGAAGAAAAAACCGTTGACAGGGACGAGGAAGCCGGAGACTACTTTGCCAGGATAAAAAACAGTTTCAAAAAGGACTAAGCGGGTTCTTGGGTATCAGACCCCAAGCGAATGAGGTTTTTCAAAATTGAAGTTTTGAAACCGGCTCAGATACTCCCGTTTCCAGCCTGTTGAGAAGCCGCTTCTTTCGTTTTTCAAGATCTTCTTTCAGCCGCGCGGGAAGGGCCGGGGCGCGGGGAAAGCCGCTTTCCCCATGGTCAGGAGAAAACAGGGCGAGAGCTTCGGCGGTATACGCAAGGGCCTGATCCAGGCCGAGGTTTTTCTCCGCGTCAATGGAAAGGGCTCGCAGGGCCAGGGCCTTTACGCGAGGCGGGCATCCCTGCCGCCCGTTTTCCGGCAGTCCGGGCCAGGCCCTCAGTTCAAGAAGCCTTGCCCTGGCCTCCTCACGGCGGAGACAGGCGCGGAGATCAAGGGCGAGGCGGAAGCAGGCGCGGGGGCAGGTCCCGGCGGCGCGCTCGAGAAGCAGGGCGGCTGTCTTTTCCCGGCCAGCGTTTTCCGTACCGGAGGTCCCGGACCCGGTATGCCGCGCCGGGCGCTTTGAAGCGCGGCCTCGCCAGCACAGGGCAAGCTGCCAGGCGTCGCAGCGGAAACGGGCCGGAGCCTCCAGGGGCGACGCGGCTATAGCGGCAAAGGCGCAAAAAAGCGACGCCAGGCCGAAAATGTCCCTGAGGTTGTGATCGCAGATACCGAGCAGCGCCCTTTGTCCGGCCCTGTCCGCCTTCCCGTCAGGCGTACCGCTTTTCCCGGCGTTTTCGCGGGGGGCAAAGTCCCCGCCTGAGCGCAGAAAATCAAACCATATCTCAGGGGCCATCGCGCCGGGAAGGTCCCCCGCGCGGTCAAGCCCCAGAATCATGGTTTCGACATGGGCCTGGGAACATGCGGGAAGAACGTGTTTCCAGAGCCGCCGCGACGGGTGGAGCAGGTCAAGCTGGGGAAGGACAGGGGGCGTTATGCCGTTCATGAGGCAGCGTACCGTGAGTATCTGGGAATCAAAGGACTTGCCGTTATAGGTGGCAAGGACACAGGACGAAAGCTCTCCAAGGACCGCGTCAAGAAAATCAGGTTCGCCCGGATAGTCAAGCAGGAGAAACTGGGTGATTTCCAGTTCCGTAAACTCCCCGGCGCGGGGTGAGACAAAACGGCCGCAGGCGGCAAGAAAGGCCACAGTACCGGCCCCGCACGAAAGGCCCGTAGTTTCCAAATCGAAAAAAAGGAGCTTTTCCGGGCCGGGATACGCGCCGTTGTTTTCGGAGCCAATGCGGGCAATGTCGGGGAGCAGAAAGGAAAGTCCTCCGGGAAGAACAAGCGGCGCCGAAAGGGGCAGGGCGAGGCGACGGCGCAGTACCTTGTATCCGGCGGAAGTCCAGCCTTCCGGGAAGACGGGATTTACGCCTGATGACGCGGCAGCCGGGGCGGGCCCTTCTCCGCTCCCCGGAGCGCCTCTGAAACGCCCCTTCCCGCCCCCCAGGGATCCTGAAACTTCCCGTATGCGGGCAAGCCTTGTTCGCAGACTCCCCATATCATACCCCGGAATTCCCCAGTACCTTGAGAAAATTCCTCGTCCCCTCCTTGTCCGCCCCCGGACCGACACAGGAAGGACAACCCGCCTTGCAGGGACAGCGCTCTATGGTCTTCAATATGGTCCTGAAAAGAAGGGGCGCTTTGCGGACAAGGGCCTCGGAAAGTCCCGTACCGCCCGGATATTTATCGTACACATAAAGGGCGGGAATGCCGAAGTGGGGGTCCCTGACCCGCTCGGCTATGCCCAGGTCGCGGCTGTCGCAGAGGAGGAATACCGGGGCTATGGTCTTTATCAGGGTCCCGGCGCCGCTTAGCACGGAGCCTGTATTTTCCACTTTAAGGGTTTCAAGGAATTCCCCGCCCAGGGTACCGGGGCCGAAAAGAAAAACCGCCGACCTGGTCTGCATCTCCTCCTCGGCAAGGTCTATGTCTCCGTATCCTATATTCTCATGGGTACGAAAACGGAGTTTTTTGAATTTCGATACCTGGGAACGGACCAGCACATCGGACAAAACGCCCCTGGCGCCGCATTCCCCGGACAGCTCCTGTACTCCCGCGCCAGGCCCGGCGGAGCCAGGCCCCCCGGCGTCAGGCCCTTCGGCATCCGGGACAGCGTCCTCAACGCCCCTCGGATAGGAAAACCACTCATCCTCGGTGAGTACCTTGATGTCGGTTTTCACAAGACCGTCGGTAAAGTAGTTGACATCCGCCTCCCGCACCTGGCAGACGCGGTTTTCAATATCAAGTTTCTCGACCAGGTACTGCCTCCCCCGGTGGAGGTATACGGCATTGGCAAAGAGCATTTCCCTGGCGCTGGGCCTGTCCATCTCGCCTATGACCTGGTCGCGGCCTCCGGTGAGGTCCACAATAACCACATTGTCCGAAGCGGCGGAACGAAGGCTGATGCCCTCGGCGGGGAAGGACCGGTCAGCCCAGTGCCATCTGCCCGCCGTATGGCGTACTACGCCGTCTTCTTCCAGGCCGGAAAGGACGCAGACGGCGCCGCTTGCAAAGGGATCATCCCCCCGCTCTATGGCCTCATCCCTGAACGGCAGCTCAAAGGAGGCGCATTTTACATGGTCGGTGAGTATATAGGGATTATCCGGGTCTACCCTCCCCTCCTCGACGCTTTTGCCGAAAAACCATCCGGTATCATTCATGATGAACTGGTCAAGGGGCGACGCGGAGGCGATAAACACCGACACCGACATTCCGCCCCGGCGGCCCGCCCGCCCCGACTGCTGCCAGAAGGAATGAAAGGAACCGGGAAAACCCGCCACTACCGAGGCGTCAAGGCCGCCTATGTCTATGCCCAGTTCAAGGGCGTTGGTTGACACCACACCCTGAATGGCTCCTTCCCTGAGCCCCTGTTCTATTTCCCGCCTTTCGTTGGGGAGGAGGCCGCCCCGGTACGCCTCGACCCTGACGCGGCTGTTGTCCGTGTAGATATTTTTAAGGTCCTCGTTGACATAACTTGCCAGGACCTCGGTTTTTATCCGGGAATGGGCAAAGAGTATGGTTTTGATGCCTTCCCGAAGCAGGGCAAGCATCCAGCGCCGGCTTTCGCTTACCACGCCGCGCCGTATGCCCTGCACAGCGTCAACCAGGGGAGGATTATAGAGTACCACAAGTTTTTTACCCCTGGGGGCACCGTTCCTGTCCACCAGGACCGTAGCGGCGCCGATAAGGGCCGAGGCAAGCTCACCGGGATTGGCTATGGTGGCCGAACAGAGTATAAAACGGGGACTGGAGCCGTAAAAAGAAGCTACGCGCCTGAGCCGCCGCAGCACATTGGCCACATGGCTTCCAAAGACCCCCCTGTAGGCATGGGCCTCGTCAATGACAATGTAGGCGAGATTCGAAAAGAACTTGATCCACCGGGGGTGGTTGGGGAGTACCCCGGCATGAAGCATGTCAGGATTGGTTATGATGATACGGCCCGAGTCCCTGGCCGCGGTCCTGAGGGAATCGGGGGTATCGCCGTCATAGGTACAGACCTTTACCGGCAAAACCGCCTCTCCGGAAGGATGAATCAGTTCATTGAGTTCCGCCTGCTGGTCCTGGGAAAGGGCCTTGGTGGGAAAAAGGTACAGGGCCCTCGCCTCATCATCTTCCAGCAGGGCCTGGAGTACGGGCAGATTGTAGCACAGGGTCTTTCCCGACGCCGTGGGGGTAACAACCGTTACATTGCGGCCCTTCCTGCTTTCAGAAAACACCTCGGCCTGGTGGGTATAGAGCTTTTCCATGCCCCGGCTCCTGAGGGCCCCGGCTATACGGCCGTCAAGTCCTTCGGGAAAGGGCGCATAGCTGCCCGGCAGGGCGGGAAGCAGCCTTTTTTCAACAATATGGGGGGCAAAAGAAGGATCGGCAAGTATTTTTTCCAGATTTTGCTCAGCGTTTCGCATCCCGGCCTCCCGGCGGTTCCCTTATCATACCCCCAAGGCCAAACAAACGTAAAGTCCGCCATTAAGGAACAAATTGGATTTAGCTATCGACAGAATGATTTTTCGATTTTATACTTCATAGAAGCCGATATTGAAAAGGAGGTGAATCATGTCTGAGGTATTATCTATCGTACTCGGCGGCGGCAAAGGAACCCGGCTCTTTCCCCTAACCCAGGCGAGGGCCAAACCGGCGGTTCCCTTTGGCGGGAAATACCGGCTCGTGGACATTCCCATTTCCAACTGCATCAACGCCGATCTCAGGCAGATTTACATACTCACCCAGTTTAACTCGGCGTCCCTGCACCTCCATTTGGCCCAGACCTATATTTTCGACACCTTTACTAACGGCTTTGTCGAAATACTCGCCGCGGAACAAACCTTTGAGCACTCGGGCTGGTATGAGGGGACCGCCGACGCGGTACGCAAAAATTTTACCCACTTCCGCACCCAGAATCCGTCCTATTACCTCATACTGTCAGGGGACCAGCTTTACCGCATGAACCTCAGGGACCTGATCAAAAAGCACAGTGAATCGGGCGCGGCCATCACCATAGCCTGTACCCCCGTATCCAGGCAGGACGCCAGCCAGCTTGGCATACTCAAAACCAACAAAAAAACCGAAATAACCGAATTTGTGGAAAAACCGGGGGCAAGCGCCGATATTTCGGATTTCAGGGTACCCCAGGAACTGCGGAAGGGAAAGGGCAAGGAAGAGACATACCTCGCGTCCATGGGCATCTATGTGTTCAACGCCGCGACCATGGAAAGTTCCCTCGCCAATGAGTATACCGATTTCGGCAAGGAGATTATTCCCGAAGCCATCAAGAAACTCAAGGTGAACGCCTATATTTTTGACGGTTACTGGGAAGATATAGGAACCATCAAAAATTTTTATGAAGCGAATCTTGAACTGACTTCCCTTAAACCCCGTTTTGATTTTTATGATGAAGAGATGCCCATATACACCCACATGAGGCGGCTTCCGCCCTCAAAGATGAATTTCAGCAACATGAACCAGTCCATAGCCGCGGAAGGCTGCATCATTACCAACGCGTCCATTTCAAATTCCATAGTCGGGGTAAGGACCATTATCGAAACCGGCTCCAGCCTCAACGGCGTCATCTGCATGGGCGCGGACTACTACGAATCAGAGGCCCAAAAATCCCTCAACACGGAAAAGCGGGTTCCCAATATAGGCATAGGCCGGGGCGCCGTCATCAGGGGCGCCATCATAGACAAGAACGCCTGCATAGGCGAAGGCTGCCGCATAGGCATAGACGACCTTACCCGCAGCGACGGCAACTACGGCCATTACTACATTATTGACGGCATCATCGTCATTCCGAAAAACTCTGTCCTGTATCCGGGAACGGTGATTTAGGGTTCTGCGGTTCCTGAACCCTTTCAATTTAACGGAACCAGAAAAAAGAGATCGGTTCAGATTCTTCTATCTGGTCAAGATCAGTATGATCGCTGCTCACAAATGTACCGTTGATAGTAACGGCTGTTGCGAGACCGATAGCGTCTCCGAGCGGGATGTAATACAGGGCTTTAAGGCGGGAGGCTTCGTCAA
>JAISCK010000104.1 GCA_031265635.1 Spirochaetaceae bacterium | reverse complement strand
TGTGGCAAACATGTCGGCGCCATTACATGTTTGCATGGCATGCCAGGACGGTCTGTAAAACATGGTTTTATCAGTACGCTTAAACGCCTCAAATTCGGTACGGACCACCTCAATCAAGGCCCGGTGTTCTCCATTGACCGGCCGTTCCGCCAGGGCGTCGGTGATGAGTGTTTCCACCCCGCTGTTGCTGGGCCAATGGTCCTGCCTTTCGGGCCAGGCGGTATTGTAGATACCGCCGGCCATGATGGAGTTGCCCCCCAAAAAGCCGGATTTTTCGATGAGTATGACCTTGGCCCCGGCTTCGGTGGCAGACACCGCCGCGGCAAGTCCAGCCCCGCTGCCGCCTACGATCACCACATCGGCGCTGAGGGTCTCGTCGGCGGCTCTCCGCCTCGGCTGGGCCTTCTTAAACTCCGCCACATTGGCCCCGGCCTGGCTGAGACAGTCTTCCACAGCACGTATAATGGCCCCGCTGGTAATGGAAACACCGGTAACCACATCGACCGCCAGGGACTGCTGCTCCACAATGCGCCGGGGAATACCTTCTATGGCCCAGGTACTTACTCCGGGGGTCTCCACATTCGCCGTAACCCTTACATCCGTTATGGAACCGGTACTGAGGCTTACCTCCACAGAGAGGGGGCCGTGCATACCCGGTACGGTAGCCGTGTAGGTTCCGGCCTTCATGGGGCCCTTGACCGCCTTGGCCGGCGTACCGCAGCCCAGGACCACCGCCAGGGCCGCCGTAGCGCCCAACAGGGCAAAACGCTTTTTGTTCATTCTTTCCTCCTTGACCTTATTAAGCCGCTCAAGCGGCATTGTTATATGGAACATGAACACGAGTGTTCATGGTTCCTCCGGACAGTGATGAAACCAATCGTGAAAAAAGAGGTATGTCTGTTTTTGGGCAGACCTCTCCCCAGAAAAAAGATGACAATGTGCAGGGGCTTGCCTGCTTAAAAATGACGATGAGTGTTGAGAGAGAGAGAGAGAGAGAGAGAGAGAGCAGAAATCATGCCAAGTCTAGCAACACAGAAAAATTCTGATAAAACGTATTGCCGCATACATATTGTTTAACACAGATTTTTAATGTTGTAAAGGGTCATATTCCTCTGGTACTATCACTTTGCCGGGATACCCGCTCCCCGGTACTGGACAAAATCGCGGTTTTTTTGCTATAATCCGCTTTTAGATTAGCGGTACATGCCCCGTTGTAGCGTTAGTTGACGAGGAGGTCAGTTGGCGGATAAGGATTTACGGATAAACGAACAAATTCGGGTGCGGGAAATACGCCTCATCACCGATGAGGGCGAACAGCAGGGGATTATGCCCACTATTCAGGCGCTCGAAATGGCTAAAACCCAGGGTCTTGATCTGGTCGAAGTAGCCCCACAGGCAAATCCTCCGGTCTGCAAGATCCTCGATTACGGCAAGTTCAAATTCGAAAATGAAAAGAAAGTCCGGGACGCGAAAAAGCGGCAAAAGCTGCTTAAACTTAAAGAAATACGGATGCAGCCCAAGATTGATGACCATGATCTGGACTTTAAGTCCAAGCATGTCAAGGAATTTCTTGCCGAAGGCAACAAGGTAAAGGTTACTATCCGTTTCCGCGGCCGGGAACTGGCCCATACCGAACTCGGATTGGATGTCCTTAACGACGTCCTTAAACGCATTGAAGGGGACTATGTAATGGATAAAGCGCCCGCTATGGAAGGCAGGTTTATGTCCATGGTATTAAGCCCCAAAACCAAGAAATAGAGGACCGCAATATGCCCAAGATGAAAACCAGGAAGAGCGCCGCCAAACGCTTTACATTTACCGGGTCAGGAAAGGTGAAGTACAAGAAACAGAATCTTCGCCACATCCTCACCAAAAAAAGCGCCAAGCGCAAGCGGAATCTCCGCCGCGCGGGCATACTTTCCGGCGATAATGTGCCGGTGATCAGGAAGCAGCTCCTTCCCTACGGATAGGGGCCGCATAAAAAGGGTCAGGGGCCTTTCCGGGCCGGAATTCCGGCGTTTGCCTTTCGGCGTTTTGCCCTCCGGCAACGATCAGGCGGTTCCCTGGCAACAAATTCAAATTTAGGGTGTATACCTAAGGAAGGTTTCCATGTCAAGAGCAGTAGACGGTTCCAGAAGAAAGGATCACCGCAAAAAGATACTCAAGCAGGCCAAAGGCTACTGGGGCCGCCGCCATTCAAATTACAAGACCGCCAAAGACGCGGTTACCAAAAGCCTTACCTATGCCTACCGGGACCGCAGGGACCGCAAAGGCGATTTCAGGCGGCTGTGGATAGTGAGAATCAACGCGGCCTGCAGGGCCGAGGGTCTTTCCTATTCCCGGCTTGTTGACGGTCTTAACAAGGCCGGGGTGCTTATCAACCGTAAAGCCCTGGCAAGCCTTGCCCTCGGGGATTCAGGCGCCTTTAAGGCTGTCGTTGACCGGGCCAGGGCCGCGCTGGAGGCGTAAAATGGTAAATCTGGAGCAAATCAAGCTGCTCGAAAGCAAGGTTGCCAAGGCAATAGAACATCTCCAGCGCCTGACCAGGGAAAATTCCCTTTTGAGAGAGCAGGAGGCCGGCCTTAAAAAACGCATCGACGAGCTTGACGCCGAACTAAAGCACTACAAAGAAAACCAGAGCCGCATTGAGGCGGGCATTGTTTCGGCCCTTGAACGGCTTGACCAGTTTGAAGACACCATGGTGACTTTGGCGGGCAAAAAAGCCGAGCCCAGGCCAGCCGGTCCGGCTGAAGAGGCTGGCGTGCAGGCCGTCAGGAGCGCGGACCCTGTCCGCCCGGCCAGGCATCCTGAGGAGAGCCCAGCCGCTCCTGTTCAAAACGAGGGCCCGCCCCAGAGCCAAATCCACGGGAAAAAAGGTTCAATGCTCAGACCCCCCGGAGAAGCGCCCTCCGAAGAGGAAGACGCCGCGCCCCGGACGGATCAACTGGATATTTTTTAAGGAGAGGTCATGCCCAAGAGTGATCTCCACATCTCCATGCTGGGCACTTCCTTTACCATCTCCGCGGATGCCGATCCAGAATACCTCGAGGGACTCCTTGAAAATTACCGCCGCTTTGTGGAGGACACAAAGCAGAGTACCGGGCTGAACGATCCCCTTAAAGCGGCCATACTGTCCGGCTTTCTCCTCTGTGATGAAATCGAGAAAACCCGGAGCCGGTACAACGAGGCTGTTCCAAACGCTGATCCCGGCGCTCAGGAACAGTCCGGCCAACAGCTTGAACTTGAAAGGCTCAAAATTGAACAGCTCAAAACAGAGCAGTTAAGGACCGAACAGCTTACCCTTGACATTATAGCCCGGCTTGACGAGGCATTGGGGGAATAATTGGCTCCTGATCCGGTTTTTTTCAGGCTTTGCAATGAGATAAAACATTACCCCTGGGGTTCTCCCCGGTGGATACCGGAACTTATCGGCAAAAAAAACCCCGAAAAAACCCCCTTCGCGGAACTCTGGATGGGCGTTCATCCCCTGGGGCCTTCGCAAATAGAAAACGGAAACAAAAAAGAAGCGCTTTCCGTTTATATTGAAGCGCATGAAACAACGGTTTGGGGAAAAAGCGCCGGGGGTAAACTTCCCTTTTTGTTCAAGCTGCTCGCGTCTGAAAAGCCCCTTTCAATACAGGTTCATCCTGACGCCGCGCAGGCCAGGGCGGGCTGGGAACGGGAGAACCGGGAAGGCGTCGAAGAAAACGCCCCCCAGCGGAATTACAAGGACCCCAGCCACAAGCCTGAAATACTCTGCGCCCTGGGGCCTTTTACCGCCCTGTGCGGTTTCAGGGGCGCTGACGAAAGCGCGGAACTTTTGACCACCCTCTCTCTTCCTGTTCTGGGAAAACCCTTACAGGCGCTAAAGAGCCCCGGAAGCGGCGGGGAAAGGATCAAAGCCTTTTTACAGGCCCTCTTTGCCCTCGGCCCCCCGGAACGCGAAACCCTGAGCCGGGCCGTACTGGGCCTGCCGGGAGCTTCCCCCGGCAAAGACCCGGCGGACTTCCCCGTAAAGCTCGCGGCAAAATTCGCCGCCCTTTATCCCGGCGATCCGGGCATACTCGCCCCCTTTTACCTCAGAATCCTTACACTGAAACCCCTTGAGGCGGTTTTTCTTAAAGCGGGGATCATGCACAGTTATGTAGAAGGATTCGGCGTCGAGCTTATGGCGAATTCGGACAACGTGCTCAGGGGAGGGCTTACCAATAAACATATTGATATTCCTGAACTTTTAAGGATACTTGATTTCTCTCCGTACACGCCGTCCATACTCAGTCCCCCGGATACAGAAGGGCCGCTGGTTTTCAGCTATCCCTTGCCCCTGAAAACGGAATTTTCACTCACCCTCCTCAGAAACAGGGACCGCCCCCTACCCTATCCCCTGAAAGGCCCCTCGATACTTTGCGTTACCGAAGGCAGCCTTATCCTCACCGGGAACAGAAACACGCTCAGCCTCCGTACAGGGGACAGCGCCTTTATCGCCGCCCGAGGCGGACTTGTCCTTGACGGCGCCTTCACCGCCTTCGCGGCGGGCACGGCGGCCGCGGCTGTGGACACCCGCGGCCGGAGGACGCGGTGAAGATTCTCGTTGACGCGGATTCCTGCCCCAGGGAGGTCAGGGACCTGGTTGTCAGGGCGGCGGAGCGTACCGGCGTAACCGCCGTATTCGCCGCCAACAGAACACTGCCGGGCATAGGCGGAAAATCTGTCCGTATGGAACTCTGTCCCCCCGGCGAAGGCAAGGCCGATGACCGCATTGTCCTTCTTGCCGAACCGGGCGACCTGGTACTCACCAGGGACATTCCCCTGGCAGAGCGCGCGGTAAAGGCGTCCGTTACCGCCATGGACGACCGGGGCAGGGTGTTTAGCCCGGAAAACATAGGCCAGGCCCTTTCGCTGCGGAATTTTACCCTTGGCCTGGTTCAGAACGGCATGGATTTTGAACGGAGCGATTCATACGGGAAAAAAGACTTAAAGCGCTTTGCCGACAGTTTTGACCGCATCCTTACACGGCTCGTGAAAGCGGCCAAGGAAAAAGAGCCCGGCGCGCTTTAGCCGCCGGACAAGCCTAGTCCCCGTTCTGTTCGGGGTAGAGGCTCTGTATCTGCTTGATATTGGGCAGTATTTCAAAAAAAATATCCACAAGTTCCGGGTCGAATTTTATCCCCGAAAGGTTCTTTATCTCGGCAAGCACCTGCGCCTCATCCCAGGGTTCCTTGTAAACCCTGCGGGAACAGAGGGCGTCAAAAACATCGGCTATGGCCACAATGCGGCCCGCCATGGGTATTTCTTCCTTCTTCTTGCCCAGAGGTTTGCCGAAACGGTCCGCCTTGAGAACCTGGCCGCTCACGGGATCAATCCAGCCCGGATAGCCCGAGCCGTCCCAGTTTTCGTGGTGGGTCAGGGCAATATCAGAAGCTATTGTGTCCAGGGGCGACTGGGGGTCCACAAAGAGCTGCGCGCCAAATATGGTATGGTGCTGCATGATCTTGTATTCATCCTCGGAAAACTTGCCCGGTTTTTTCAGAATGACATCGGAGATGGCGACCTTGCCCACGTCGTGAAGCATGGCGGCTATCTTGAGGGTATCCCGGAATTTTTCCCTTTCGGCGTCGGGCAACCCGTGATGACTTGCCCAGCGGTCGTAAATCTCAACCGCGTAGCCCGCCACCCTGTTGACATGGGTCCCGGTTTCCTTGGGGTCCCGGAGTTCGGACATCTTTATCATTCTGAGTATGATAACGCGGGTCATCTGGGCCCTCTGGAGGGCCACCGTAGCGTTAGCCGCAAAATGGGTAATGAGGAATTCGTCATTGGACGAGAAAGGAACCGTCCTGCCTTTTTTGCTTTTTGAATTGATAATCTGAATGACCCCCAATACCCTATTTTCGGCAGTTTTAAGCGGAACCGTCAGGGTAGAAGTGGTCTTATAACCTGAAATCTTGTCGTAACTTGTGGCAAAAGAATACGGCATCTCAGGCGAAATCTTGTAAACATCGGGAACGTTCACCAGTTTCTGGCTCAGGGCGCAGTAGCCCGATATGGATTGTTCGCTTATGGGGACTGAAAATACCGAATAGATAAGTTTCTGGCCCGGAGGCAGGCCCGCGGAAAGCGTATCGTTCTGGGAATATCTGATCACGAGCATATCAGCCGGCTCGTTTGTTTTTCCTTTTATCGTTTCTTTTACATAGATGGACCCGGCGTCCGCATGGACAACCTTTCTGGCTTCCTGCAATATGCGTTCCAGCAGCAGATCAAGATCCTGAATTCCCTGGAGTTCAGAATCAAGCTGGATAATTGACTTAAAATCCGTCTTAATGGCCATAGATCAAAAAATCACTCCTTCCGTCCGGTACACTTGATGATATGATAGCCAAACTGGGTTTGCACCACATCGCTGACTGACCCCGGTGAAATCCTTTTTACCGCCGACTCAAAGGGAGCGACCATTTTACCCGGACCAAACCAGCCTAAATCGCCGCCTGATGATTTGGAAGGACAGGTTGAAAATTCCCGTGCCAGGGACTCAAACTGGGCGCCCTTCTTGATTTTTCCAAGAAGGTCATCGGCCAGCGCCCTGTCTTTTACCAAAATATGACTCGCCCGCCATTCCATATAAGACTCCTACATAAAAATATACATTTTTAGTCATTTTTGCAAGCGGAAAAAGAATTTTTTTTTAAGGAAGAATCCAAGGCCGCGTCGCTAAAATCCGGTATTTTGAAACCGCCCCGGCGGATTCAAAAGAAAAACCCCGGGGAAAGGAGTAACCCCGGGGTAGAGCAAAGGAGAATGGATATGAACTCCATTGTCTATCATTCTTGGAACAATGGCGGAGTTAAAAGGTAACAGAAAATTTTCATTTTGAAGTTGTCCGCCCGTTTGCCGCCGGTACGCTTTCGGGGGATACGCTTTCAGGCCCCCCGGCTTTTCTGAGCCTGGCGATGGTAAGTTCGTAGGCGGCTATGGTAGCGCTGAGTATGATATTTTGAACCTCGCCCCGCCCGCCCCAGTCCGCGCCTTCCGAGCGGTACAGATGCGCAAGTATGCCCTCAAGGCTCCCGGCGCCGCAGTCCGGGTCCGCCTCAAGGCGGCGTTCAAGGCCCAAAAGTTCCTCTTCCAGAGTATGTTCATAGGTTTTTTCCCGCCAGTCCGCTGATTCGGCCATGCTACCTCCTTGGCTCAGGGGCGGGCCCCTGTCCAGAGGCTGTCCGCGAAACGGTTTTTTGCCAGGTACAGGGCCCGTTCTTCCTCATCAGGGGAAGGAAGCCGGGCTTTTTCGGAAGGATTTCCCGGCGTCCCGGTAAATTCAATATCCAGGGCCTCGCCGAAACCCCTGCTTATGGCGGCCAGCGCTTCCCCGTAGGGGACTTCCCGGCCCAGAATTTCAGAAAGGCTGCTTACCCGCTGTTTGACGCCGGCAACGGGGGGACGGGCCCCGGCTTTTTCGGGAACTACCTTGAGGAGTTCAAACATCAGTTCCGGGTCATTATCCAGCAAGACGGTTCCATGCTGGAGCAGGGCGCCGTTTTTTCTTGTCTGGGCGTTGCCGGAAATTTTCTTCCCCTTATATTCTATATCATTTATGGGAACAAAAGACGCGTCGAGGCCGAAGTTTTTAAGCCCCCGCACAATGCCGGCGCACAGTATCCTGTACGATTCCTGTATGCTCCGGCGGGCCAGGGGATGGTCAAGGGACAGGATCAGGCTGTAGGTAAGTTCGGCGTTATGAAAAACCGCCCCGCCGCCGGTAAGACGGCGTACCACATCCACGCCCCGCTCCCCGCATGAAAAGACATTGACTTCCTCGTCAAGGCCCTGAAAATACCCGATCGATACCGCCCGGGGCTTCCAGCCGTAAAAGCGGAGGCAGGGAAGGCTTTCTCCCCCGGCCCCTTCCAGAAGGGTCTGGTCAAGCCCCATATTGTAAAAGGCGTCATGAAACCCCGTATCCAGAAGCCTGAACACATGGCTCATTCCGGCTTCTCTCCAAGCGCCGAGGCAAGCACTTCGGCAAAGCCCCGGCCATTGATGCCGAAGGCTTCGATGCCCCGGCGCTCAAGAAAGGCATCGAGAACCCGCGCCGCGTCCTCTGTCCTGACGCCGGGAAGAACCTGTTCAATTTTTTCAAATTCCTCTTCGGGACTGGCGAAGAAATCTCCCCGTATGCTGATGCTCTTGATAACGCCGCCTTCGGTCTCGCCGGAAAGGCGTATCAGCTTGCAGCCCTGAGGCTTTCCCAGGCCCGAAAAGCGCGTTATGCCCGTGTTTGCGCCCGCCCCGTCAAGGACCCGCCCGGCGTGATAACTCGTCCGGGCCAGGGGAGAGGCTATCACCGAGCGGAACCCCCGTTTTACCGCCTCGTCCCGGTAAAATTCAAACTGTCCGGGGCTGATGTATTCCTTTACGGGAAGCTGCCGCGGCGTGGGCCGCAGGTACTGGCCGAGTACGAGAATGTCCGTTCCAACATCCCTGAGCCTGTCCATGGTACTGAAAAGTTCATCGCCGGTCTCTCCAAAACCGAGCAGTATGCTGGTTTTGGTAAGCGGGACAGGCAGGTTCAGGGCGCGGGCCCTGAGCTTTGTTTCCCTGAGCACCGAAAGGCTTTTTTCAAAGGAGGCCCGGATGTCCCTGACTTCCTTCTGCAGGGAAGGGACGGTTTCAATATTGTGGGCCAGTACATCAGGGGACGAAAGAAGAACAGCGTCAAGTTCAGCGCCGGTATAATCAGGGATGAGGGCCTCG
>JAISCK010000095.1 GCA_031265635.1 Spirochaetaceae bacterium | reverse complement strand
TTCGCGGCGGGTTTCTTGGCTGTTTTCTTTGTTACTGCCATATTTGTCTCCTTAAATGAGGTTCTTTCAAAATTTCAAATTAAAAGAACAACTTAGATTTTAATGGTAATGGGCGCGTCTGGAAACCCCGCCTGGGTTCATGGACGCGCCCTGGGTTTTTAGAATTTTCTTGCCTTTTCTGCCTCCGCCGCCATTTCTTTGGCGGCTTTTTCAACATCAGGATTGGCGGAAACCTGGGCTGTACCGACCCGCCACCAGGAGTCATAGCCTTCGGTCATGGTCTTGGGGCTTACCTTGACATCAATCAGCGCCGGGCCTTTTGCCGCCAGGGCTTCCCGTACCGCCGAGGCAAGCTCTTCGGGAGTTCTGGCCCGCAGTCCCAGGGCGCCCCAGCTTTCGGCATTTTTGGCGTAATCAACCTGAACCGCTTTCCCTTCCAGAAGGCCCGATGCGGCATCCCTGGTTTTCCACTCGTTGCCGAAATGGACTATGCCCTGGCTGTGCTGGAGATTATCAATACAGTGGAAGCCGGAATTGTCCAGAACCACAATAATGATTTTCTTGTTTTCCTGTACAGCGGTAAGGAGTTCGGTATGGAGCATGGTGTAGGCGCCGTCGCCCATGACGGCGACTATTTCCTTATCGGGACAGGCTATTTTCGCGCCCAGCGCGGCAGCGACTTCGTAGCCCATGCAGGAGAACGCGTATTCCATGTGGTAGGTTCCCCTGACCCTGGCGCGCCATACCCGCTGCATGTCGCTGGGTATGGAGCCTGAGCCTGATACAATGACCGCGTCTTTGGGGAGCAGTTTGTCGTTAAGCTCGCCGAGTACCCGCGCCTGGGAAAGCAGGGGTTTTCCGTCCGGGCCGGGAGAAGCCTCGCTCGCGTAGAGCCGGTCTACTTCCCTGTTCCATTCATCCTTGACTGTTTTGATTTTGCTGTCCCAGCCCGACTTGTAGCCGGGGAGGGCTTTGCAAAGGGCTTCCAGGGTGAGTTTGGCATCGGCGATGATGGGTTCGGCGTTCATCTTATAGGCGTCAAAGGACGCCGCGTTGATGCCCAGTATGCGGCATTCGGGATTCTGGAAGAGCCATTTGGAACAGGTGGTAAAGTCGCCGAGCCTGGTTCCGGCGGCTATGATGAGGTCCGCCTCCTTGGCAAGTTTGTTCGCGGCGCTGCCGCCTGTGGTGCCTATGCCCGACAGGTTATAGGGATGGTCCCAAAGGACTGTGCCCTTGCCGCCCTGGGTTTCGGCAAAGGGAATATGAAAGTCCCCGGTAAATTTTTCCAGCGCGGACGCGGCGTCTGAATAGCGCACGCCGCCGCCGCAGATTACAAGGGGTTTTTTGCTGGCCCTGATCATGGCCGCGGCCCGTTCAATCTGGCCCGCCGTGGGGATGCGGCGTTCAATATGATGCACCCGCTTTGCAAGGAATTCCTCAGGGTAGTCATAGGCCTCGCCCTGCACATCCTGGGGGAGCGCCACGGTAACCGCCCCTGTGTCCGCCGGATCGGCGAGTACCCTGAAAGCGTTGATAAGGGCGGTCATGAGCTGTTCCGGCCTCTGCACCCGGTCCCAGTAACGGCTGACCGCCCGGAAGGCGTCATTCGCGGTGTTGGTATAGTCCGTTGGAATTTCAATCTGCTGAAGCACCGGATCGGGCTGGCGGCAGGCAAAGGCGTCGCTGGGGAGGAAAAGCACGGGTATATGATTTGCCGTGGCGGTGGCCGCGGCGGTTATCATGTTAAGGGCTCCGGGGCCTATGGAACTGATGACCGCCATTATTTTACGGCGGCTGTTCTGTTTGGCAAAGCCCATGGCGGCGTGGCCCGCTCCCTGTTCATTCTTGGCCTGGTAAAAACGGAGGCCCGTATTGCCGGCGGCGAGAGCTTCGCCGAGACCCACTACGACTCCGTGGCCGAAGATGCCGAAAACGCCGTGGACGAATTTGATTTCTTCTCCATCCACTTCAATGTACTGGTTATCCAGAAATCGCAGAACGGCCTGACCTACGGTAAGGCGGACAGTTTTCCCCATATTCACTCCTCGTTAAAAATTGATTATCTTTTGGGCTGCCAGATTTTATCTTCCGGGCCCATGACCCATTTATGCTCATCGACAAAAACAGGCGTATTGGTCGCGCTGCCGTAATGAGCGCCGTCTATATGGCGTATAACCCAGAGATACCACATGGCATAGCCCGGAGCGGTTACCTGGGGATGAACCTGGCCTTCCCGTATACAGACAGTGTCCCTGTCTTTAAGGATATAGGGGGTGTCCCCTATGGCGGTAAGGCCGAAGCCGTTTTCGGGAAGAAAGCGGTAATGGTAAATTTCGGGCTGGGGATGATGATGATTGGGATAGCTCGACCATTTGCCCGGCATTCCGATGACTTCGCCTATGACGAGGTTGGACTCGCTTCTGTTGGTATCGTCAAAGACGGTACGCACCACCCTGGTCGAAGTTTCCCGCATGGTCCCTTCCCCCCTGAATTCGCTGCGGCATTCTTCGGGAGTATAGAGCCGTGAGGTGAAATTTTTGGGATTATCTGTGGCAGTATAGTACAATTCGGCCCCTTCTTTTCCCGCCGTGATCTTCACCACGGTCTTTGCCGGAACCGACAGGCACCAGGGAGAATAGTCAAAAAGATTTGGCCGGGAAATCTCCCGCTGGTTTCCGTCCCACGAAACAAGGGCCGAACCACGCGAAAGCAGCCATACCCGTTCATCGGTTTCCGTCCGGCTTTCATGGACATCGCCTGCGTTAAGCGTTATCACCCCGAACTCCATAAGCATATCCGCGGTGGCGCCCGCGCGGGGCGTCAGGACGGTATAGCCCCGGTTAAAAGGCGGTCTATGATGAAACTGCATGTACATTCCTCCTTAATAGCTATTGGACCTCTGAAATTTTTACCGGCCTTCCTTCCTTGACCGATTTGGTTGCCGCCAGCGCGGCGTACATATCGGCAAGGCCGTCCTCGCCGGAAACCGCGACAGCCTTGTTGTTCAGGATTGCATCAATAAAGCCCGTCATCTCGTCCACAAAGGCGCCTTTATAGCGTTCCAGGAAGAAATACAGGGGCTTTTCGCCGCTTACACCCGACTCGTTAAAGAGCCGCACCGTGTTGGGGAGATCGTTCTCCGCCATGGCCGCGCCCTTGGAACCGAATACCTCAACCCGCTGGTCATAGCCGTAGGCGGCTTTCCGGGAATTATCAATGACCCCGATGGCCCCGTTGGCGAACTTGAGGGTGACCAGGGCCGTGTCCACATCGCCGGCCTTGCCTATCTCCGGGTCTACCAGGACGGCCCCCGCTGCGTAGACCTCGGTGATTTCGCTTCCCGCCTGGAAACGGGCCATGTCAAAATCGTGAATCATCATGTCCATAAAAATGCCCCCCGAGACAGCCACATAGGCGGGAGGAGGCGGGGCCGGATCGCGGGAACTGATTTTGACAATATGAACCTGTCCGATTTCGCCCGAAAGGGTAAGCTCCCTGATTCTTTTGAAATTATGATCAAAGCGGCGGTTAAATCCTATCTGGAGTTTTTTCCCCGCCTGTTTGACCGCGTCCAGGGCCGCCTTGACCTTGGGGACCGAAAGGTCTATGGGCTTTTCGCAGAATATATGCTTTCCGGCCTTTGCCGCCGCTATGGTGAGGTCCGCGTGGGTGTCCGTTGAACTGCACACCACAACAGCATCAATAGAAGGGTCCTTCAAAAGATCCTGGGGGTCCTTTGAGACAATACGGGCGCCCAGACCCCTGGCCCATGCTTCCTGCTCCCCTGAAAGTTTGATGTCGGCAATGCCTTCCAGTTTGGCCTGTGGTATAAAACGGGCTATGTTTTCCACATGAATCTTTCCGATGCGTCCGGCGCCTATGACGCCTATTCCCAGTTTATCTGCCATATATCACTCCTTGCAAACGTTGTCATATAGTAGAATAAAGCATATTTGCCTTTTTGTAAAGAACTTTTTCAATAATATATGTCCCGGAAGGGAACGGGCGGTAAAACATGGCGATGCCGTCATAAAGGCGCATACCGGCCCCCCGCGGCGTCCGGGTGGAAACTCCCCGTCCTGTTTTACGGATGGTTATTCTACAATAGATAATTTGTTATAATATAAGAAATTATAATGAAATTGCTTCTCCGGGAGGATACTAATACTATTAGGGGAATCCGGGAACCGGCCTGTTCCGGTAGACCGGCTTGCCGGATAAAGGTTTGGCTTTAGCCTGAAAAATATTTTTCATTTTTTACGCTGAAAAACTTGACAGCGGGAAGAATCTGCTTTTATACTTTGAACTGGCAACGTTTGCATATTATGCAAACGTATTTTTTAAGGAGGCTAACTTTATGAAGAAAGTATTTTTGGTACTTGCCGTACTGCTTCTGGTTCTGGCGGTATCTTGCCAGGGTAAAACCGGCGACAGCAAAATCCTGATCGGGTATGTTATCACCAACATGAACGATACCTTCCAGGGTTACATTTTGGACGAATTCCGGGGG
>JAISCK010000055.1 GCA_031265635.1 Spirochaetaceae bacterium | reverse complement strand
ACAACCGGCAACTGTTCTTTTCCGAACACCTGCATTATACCGGACAACCGCATGGTTTTATCATAGCTTCGAGGAAGTTGAGGCTGTTCCAAAACTTCAGTTTTTGGAACAGCTACCTTGAAATTAGTGGAAAAACCGGGCTTTGACCGGTTTTTCCAAGAGCTTGTTCCAAAACCAACCGGGGTTTGGAACAAGCTCAGTTCACTAAGCGGAATATGAGGGGCGTCCGGTGCTATACAGTATATATATAGTGAAGGAAAAGCTGGAATTGAACCGGGGGGCGGGCGGGGCCTTATGGGGGGCCTGTTTCCCTACCGCCATTGGCAGCCAGCCGGCGCTGGATCATTCTCCGCCGGCTGCGAACCATTTTCCGCCGGCTGCGAGCCATTTTCCGCCGGCTGCGAGTCATTCTCCGCCGGCTGCGAGCCATTTTCCGCCGGCTGCGAGTCATTCTTCGCCGGCTGCGGAACACCCTCCGCGCGCGGCGAACCGTTTTTTACGGGCGGGGAAACGCTTTCCGCCCGGAATCCGCCCGGCCTACTCTTCCCAGCCGGAGCCGGTGCCAGTGTTTTCGGTGCTGATGCCGACTCCGGCGCCCAGGGTAGTGTTGCGGTATTTGCTGCTGCCTGCATACACCGCGTGGCCGCTGCCGGAAGCGGCGGTGTTTTCAATATCGCCCGTCACGTGGCTATTATCCGTATCGCCGTAGATGGTCCCACCCCCGGTTTTACTGAAGCTGCCGTAGCCGACATACACGCCGCCGCCGACAGAGCTGGTATTGCCGGAGATTACCCCGCCTTGCATGTCAAAGCTGCCGTTGGTAAACACGCCGCCGCCGGTGGAGGTGGCGGAATTACCGGAGATTTCCCCGCCTTCCTTGATAAAGTCGCCGTAGCTGACATACACGCCGCCACCGCCGACGGCGGAATTGCCGGAGATTTCCCCGCCTCCCATGGTAAAGCTGCCGCCGTTGACAGACACGCCGCCGCCGCTGCCGGAGGTGGTATTATCTGAAATTTTTGCCCCGGCTTTCATGCGGAGGGAGGCGCCCTGTAGATAGACCAGGGCGCTGTTATTTCCGGGAAAGTCCCCCCTGAGGGTGATGTTATTGCCCAGGACCAGTTCCCCGGCGCTGATGCGGAACAGAGACCCGATGCTGGAGAGGCTTATTTCCGTGGCGGTTTTGCCCAGCAGGGTAATGACGGCGTTTGCCGCGTTGATATTGGCGGAATTTACACCGGTCATGAGGCAGTCCCCGTCCAGGAGGATGGTGTAGTTGGTGAGAACGGCCAAGGTTTGCGTCTTGATGTAGGCCAGGGCTTTTTCGAGGGTGTTGTTTCCGGTCTGATCGGAAATATAGATGGCGGATGTATTCGTCCATTTGGCGTAGAGAACGAGGTCTTCGGTAACGGCGTCGGTAAAATCGTATTGCGATCCCGGTGTAAACACCGGGTCGGTGTACCAGCCTTCGACTACGGTGTCTTTGTACAGGCCATCTTCGGACGGAATCCAGGTCATGACGGCGGGGGCTGCCGCCCTTGCGCCTTCCGTTACGGTCTGTTGTACCGGCTCGGGGCTGCCGTCGTTGGGATAGAAGGTTACGGTGTATTTGCCCAGGAAGTAGTTAGCGCCGTCGGGGTGCATGGCAATGGTTACGGTATTGCCGCGGCCGGCGTGTACCGGAAACCGGGCATCCCCGCTTCCAAAGATCTCCACTCCAAGCCAGGCATCCACGTGTACCGTCCATTCCCCTGGTTCAAGGTTAAGGGTAACGCTTACCTGCCCCTGGGAAGTCTCGACATGGCGTTCCCCGCCGGGGCCGGAGAAGTCCAGTTTGTATATAAACTCGGTCAGATCCTCCTCTCTCGCGGCCAGGCGCGCGTCCGACCCCCCCAGGACTATCCTGACGTTGCCGCCGCCGTCCTGTACCGGCGGGGCGCAGGAAGCAAGGGGGAGGAGTACAATCAGTACAAGAAGAAAACCGCTTAACGAAAGGCGGAGGTGATTTCCTTTTTTACCCTGAAAACCTGAAAGCGCGTTCATATAAAGCCTCCATGGGTTATATGTTCCGCCGGGGCGGAGTATCGCTATACTACCATAGATACAGTATTATTACAATGAGCGTTATTCGCGGACTCTTCTTCTGGCCCCATTAGGGGGGTAGCGGGAGACTTGCACAGCAAGGCTCCCGCGCAGGGGCGGCCCTTCGAGGCACGATGGCATACAGGGGATTTTATGGGGCCTACGCCGTGCCGCATTAGCGCCGGGACTTGCTTCGCACCTGCTCGCATGCCTTTATCGGGCGGGGGCGCGACGACGATGTGGCTGTCTGCCGGAAGCAGTGAGGAAATGCGCCCCCCTTCCTCACTTCAATCTGACGGCAAGACAGGGTATACTGCTCGGCATGAACACGATTCCTCCGTATCTTGAGGCTCTCAATCCTGAACAGCGGGAGGCTGTGCTGCACTGGGGGGGGCCGCTCCTTATCCTCGCGGGGGCGGGGTCGGGCAAGACCAGGGTTATTACTACCAAGATTGCCTACCTCATCAAGGAACGGGGCATGGACCCCCTGTCCATACTGGCGGTAACGTTTACCAACAAGGCTGCCGCCGAGATGGCCGAGCGGGCCAGGCTTATTGAGCCGCTTGCCTCACAGGTTATGATACGGACTTTTCATTCCCTGGGGGCGTGGTTTTTGCGGAGAAACGCGCCGGGTCTTAATCCCCGGTTTGTTATTTATGATGAAGATGATTCCCTTTCCCTTTTGGGGACTATCATGGAAGACGCGCCGAGGCTTGAGGTGAAGCAGGCGGTCCAGCAGATTTCACGGGCCAAGGATTACTTTCTTAATCCCGATGACCCTGAGCTTGACCTTATCAACTACCGGGGCGGTTTCAGGAAGATTTACGCCCGTTATGAGAAACGCATGGCCGAAATAGGCAATGTTGATTTCGGCGACCTTATCAAAAAGCCGGTGGAGATTCTCCGCGCCTATCCTGAAATCGCCCGGCGTTTTCACGGGCGTTTCAGGGTGATTCTGGTGGACGAGTACCAGGATTCCAATGTTGCCCAGTTTGCCCTGCTCAAGGAACTTGCGGGGGACGGGGCCTACATCTGCGTGGTGGGCGACGACGACCAGTCCATATACCGTTTCAGGGGCGCGGAGGTCAGGAACATTCTTGAATTTCCCGACCGCTTTCCCGGTACGTCCATTGTGCGCCTTGAGCGCAACTACCGTTCCACAGGGCCCATACTGGCCCTTGCTTCTTCGGTGGTTGATCATAATGAAGGGCGGCTGGGCAAGACGCTCCGCGCCGAGCGGGGCGGCGGCAGTACGCCTGTCCTTGCCTTTCTTCCCGACCAGGACGGGGAAGTTTCGTTCTGCGCGAACCTTATCGAAAAGTCGGGCGCTCCTTTTTCCGACTGGGCGCTGCTCTACCGGACCAATGCCCAGTCTCTTGGTTTTGAGACTGAATTGCTGCACCGCCGGATTCCCTACCGGGTGGTGGGTTCCCTTAAATTCTACGAGCGCGAGGAAGTAAAGGATGCCTTGTCCCTTCTGGCCTTTCTGGTGAACCCAAGGGATGAAGTCGCTTTCCGCCGGGTGGTGAACAAGCCGGCCCGGGGTGTGGGCAGCGCCACGGTGGACCGCATTGTGGTCGAGGCCGCACAGGGGGCGTTAAACGAAAGCCCGGCGCTGGGACCGGCGTTAGGAGGTAGTCTTGTGCTGGCCGCAAAGCGCCTCATGCCTTCCTTCACTCCCAAAGCCAGGGCCGGTCTCGAACAGTTTTTTTCCGCGCTGGAACATGCCCGGCTTGCCCTTGGCCTTGAGGATGCAAGCGGGCGCGGCGCGGCTGATGCGGCATCTGATGCGGCGGTGTCGGCTGATGCGGCTAACACGGCGGCGTCCGGCCCGGCCCGGGACGGGGAGACCGCCGTTGAGCCGGGGACCCTTGATTTCGGGCCCCTTCCCCCCCGCAGGAGCCGGAGTTCCCGGCGGAAAAAAGCGGCGGACAAGTCCGGCGTGTTACAGCCGGGCCGGGAAGACGTGGCTGAAAGCCCGCTTCGTTACGGCGAGGGGCTTTCCCGTTGCGTGGTGATCCTTGTGCAGGAGACCGGAATAGCCGAGTACCACCAGCTCCGTGACGAGGTCCAGGGGAACCAGCGGGTGGCCAATCTCCAGGAGCTTGCCAACGCGGCAAGTCTCTATGCCGCAAGCGAAGACGGCCTCCTTGAATTCCTTGAACATATTGAACTTGACCGCTCTATGGAAGAAGACGGCGATACTAACGATGTGGTTACTCTTATTACCCTGCACAATACCAAGGGTCTTGAATTCAGGCGGGTCATCATGACGGGCCTTGAACAGGGCATCTTTCCCAGGGAAGATAAAAAGGGCGACGACCTTGAAGAAGAACGGCGGCTTTTTTATGTGGGGGCTACCAGGGCCATGGATGAACTGTTCCTTACTTCCTGTGCCGAGCGGCGGCTCTACGGCCGTTCCCAGCCGGTAAGCCCTTCGGTCTTTCTCCATGAAATCGACAGTTCCTGCTTCTCGGTCATAGGCCGGGCCCCGCCGCCCTTTGCCCAACCCGGACGCGGCATGTATGGCGACTACAGCGGCAGTATGGACGGCGACAGCGGCGCGTATGGCGGGTCCCGGAAACCGGGCCGGAATGAACGGCAGCCGGTACAATCCGCCGACGGGCGCTGGCGGGTCGGCGACCGGCTGTTTCACGATGATTACGGCTACGGTGGCGTTACAGGTATACGGCAGGGCGAGGACGGCTCGGTGGTGGAAGTCCGTTTTGAGACAGGCAGGGAACTTCGCTTTTTAAGTGAATTCCAGAGTTCCCGCTTTATGAAGACAGGTGATGACTGATGATGGATTGGCTTGATACGGCTTCGGGGCTTCTTGAAAAGCTGCCCCCCATAGGCAGGGCCAGGGGGTACAGGCTCTATGCTTCGGGTGAACGGCGTTTTGTTGATCTTTGGCAGTACGGGGGCAAAGCCCTTTTGGGGCATACAGTGCCGGGGCTGCTCAAAACCCTGAAAAACGACGCTTCACGGGGGCTCTTTGCCCCCCTGCCCCATCCCGGCAGGGCGAGGCTTGAGAAGGCCCTGGGAAAACTGTTTCCGGGCTGTTCGTTCAGAATATACCGGGACAGGGCCACCCTAAGTAAGGCCCTGAAAACGCCGGACGCCGCCCTGCCGGACGCGACGCTCTGGCGGCCCTTTTGGGATGAAGGAGCGCCCCTTGCTTTCCGGGACGCTCCCCTTACGTTTGTGCCCGTACTGCCCCTGCCCTGGATGAACGCTCCCGAAATTGTCGTCCGCAAGGACAAGGAAGCGGCGGATGTGGCAGAGGATTTTGTTTCGCCGGTTTTTCTTTCCGGTCTTGCGAGGGCGGTGTACGAACTTATTGCCGCGTCCCAAAGCCGCCCGCCGCTGAACCTGAAAAAATACGACCGGAATTTCCCCCTCTGGAAACGCCGGGGCATCTATCTTCTCTTTGCCGGAGAGATGAGCCTCTATGAAAGCCTTTTTGCCCGCTTCCTTGACCGGGGCTTTCTTCTTCCCCCTGATCCGGCGCTCCCCGCCATACTGGCCCCCGGACTCTCGCCCGGAGAAGACGCCGCCCTTGTTTCACTCTTGTCATTTACCGCATAAGATATGATACTGGAAGCATGGAGATAGGAGAAATTGTTTATATCGTAAGCCGTCTTGCTCTGGGCGCACTGGCCGCTTTCTTTGCCATAGTACTCTGGTCCAAAACCAGGGATGTGGCCTGGATGCTCATGGTGGCGGGCGCCATAGCCGCCTATGTGGAGACTGTTTACGCAATACTCAAAATATTCGGCATAGCCGGAGAGGAACTCTTTACCTTTGGTTCGGTTTCTCTTGTTTCGCTGATACTGACCAATTTGCCGACGGTCTTTTTTATAGCCGCCTTTGTGGTCATGATCGCACGGAAAAGCAGGCGGCGTTAGTCCGCGCATAAGGAATATCGTATGAAATCGCTTGTAATTGGCGTAATCGTTCTTGCTGCCGCGCTGGCGGCCATAGCGCCTTCGGGCCTCAACTGGGCCCCTGACGTACTCCGCTTTCTCAAGGGCTCTGTCCCTGTCCTTGCCATACTCGCCGGGCTCGTACTCCTCTTTGTAGGCATAGCGGATATCAAGGACCTGCGGGACACCAAAAAAGAAGAAAAGAAAGAGAAGTAGCGGGAAGTAAAATCACGGAAATGAAAAAGAGAGTCATTATATTACTCATAGTCTTGTCCTTTTTTTGCCACTTGTCTTTTTCGGATGATATTGAAAATTTTTATTTTTGGGGAGGCGGTGAATACGAACCATCATTTAAATTTGACAAAGAAACGCTCACGGCACTTCCCTTATTAAAGAAATAAATGGGATAGTAATTTCAAATGGTTTTGTTTCAAGCAATAATCCCGATTTATATGCAAAGAATAATAGGATAAAAAAGATTTTAGTAGAAGCAAACGATGGAAAGTTTATAAACGAATACGATATTTTGGACACCCCAAATTTACAAACAATCAGATTTGGAGAAAATTTATCAAAAATAAAAATAACAATATTGGATGTATATAAAGGAACCGATTGGGATGATACTTGTATAAATATGATAATTGGTATAAAATTATAGTGTATACCCGCGCTTCGCCTAACAGTCCTGTTATGTGCATATTTTTTGCTTCACTGTTTTCTTTGCGGCTTCCCATACGGTATGACGCC
>JAISCK010000034.1 GCA_031265635.1 Spirochaetaceae bacterium | reverse complement strand
AAAAACTACAGCAAAGTTATTTGGGTTACCGCCCTTGTGGTAGTGTTTATAGGAACGGTTGCCATATTGAAAAACCTGGAAGACCGTACCATGCTTGGCCCCAATTTTGCCCTGGCTTTATTATCGGTTTTATACGCGGGAATACTGCATTTGGTAATTATAATACCCAATTCCGTTTTTCTGAAAAAGCGTTTAATAGAATTAAATATGGACATATAAAGTGGCACGTCCCACGCTGTCCCCGGCGCGGGACGATTGGCCGGTATGAGACAAAAATACCTTAAAAGGCCCGTTCCAGGGAATTAAACTATTGCGCGAGAACAATTTTTTTGATAAATTGAGCTTGTTCCAAAACCCGGTTGGTTTTGGAACAAGCTCTTGGAAAAACCGGCCAAAAGCCCGGTTTTTCCCGTTACATCAAGGAAACTGTTCCAAAAACTGAAGTTTTGGAACAGCCTCAATTGTCCAGGATATCTTTTTAGTTTACTACCTTGGAGAAAGTATGGAAAAGTACATCCAGCCCTTTATCGATGTCTGTAAAAATGTTTTCAGGGAATTCCTGGGCGTCGAGCTTAACGCCGAAAGGCCTCATTTTTCCGAAAAAGATGAGGTCAACGAATGGGATATTTCCGCGGTTATAGGCCTGACCGGGGAAGCCCGCGGCGCGGTGGTTATTTCCATGCAGAAAGCCCTGGCGATGCGGCTTACCGGTATACTTACCGGGACCAGCCATACGGGACTTGATGAGGAGGTTTTGGACGCCACAGGGGAAATTGTCAACATCATAGCCGGAAACGCGAAAAAAGGGCTGGAAGAGGCGTTCAGACTGGTTATCTCCCTGCCCACCATCGTGGAGGGCAAACAGCATACCATACAATGGCCCCACAGTCAGACCCGTATCATCTGCATTCCCTTTACCCTTTTTGAAAATGAAAAATTCCGTCTCTCTGTGGCTATAGAGTCGCTTAAAGATATCTAGCGGTACATTCCAGATCATACGGCCAGGAGAAAACATGGCATCCAGACAGCAGAGACAGGCAAAACTGGTCCTTGAGGACGGATCCGAATATTCAGGCTGGTCCTTTGGCAAGGGGCGCTCCCAGGCCGGGGAGGTGGTGTTTACCACCGGCATGACCGGCTACCCCCAGTCCCTTACCGATCCGAGTTTCAGGGGGCAGATACTTGTGGCCACCTACCCACTCATGGGGAATTACGGGGTTCCGGTCAAAAAGACCGGAGAAGCCTTTTTTGATGAACAGGGTATACCTGTCCATTTTGAATCTCCCCGGGTCCAGGTGTCGGGCTTTGTGGTTTCTGAAGCCTGTGAGGAGCCCAGCCATTTCGCGTCGGGTTCCACCCTTTCTTCATGGCTTGAAAAAAACAATGTGCCGGGTATTTGGGGCATTGATACCAGGGCCCTCACCGAAAGGCTCAGGCAGCAGGGCGTCATGCAGGGGAAAATTCTCGTTGAGGACGGCGGGGATGTACATCTGGACTCCGGCCTCATCGCGAATCCTGTGGCCGAAGTTTCCTGTACTGATGTTCAGGTTTACCAGCCGGAGAAAAAAACCAAAAAGCGGCTCAAGATAGCCCTGGTAGACTGCGGCGCCAAGGCGAATATACTCCGCTGTCTCCTCGCGCGGCAGCTTGAAGTAATCAGGCTTCCCTGGAACCACGATCTGCGGGACATAGAATACGACGGCCTTTTTCTTTCCAACGGGCCGGGAGATCCAAAGTCCTGCGGCAGAACCATAGCGTCTGTGCGCCGGGCCTTTACCCTGGGCAGGCCCATATTCGGAATATGCCTCGGCAACCAGATCATGGCCCTGGCCGCCGGCGCCGATACCTACAAACTTCCCTACGGGCACCGGGGGCAAAACCAGCCCTGCGTGGAAAAGGGAACCAGGCGCTGCTATATCACCAGCCAGAACCACGGCTACGCGGTGCGGGGCGAAACCCTTCCCAGGGACTGGGAACCCTGGTTCACCAACAACAATGACGGAACCATAGAAGGCATACGTTCAACCCGTTATCCCTACTCGGCGGTGCAGTTCCACCCTGAAGGCTGCCCCGGCCCCCGGGATACCGAATTCCTGATAGACCGTTTTCTTGACCAGGTACGGGACCACCGTTCGGCAAGGGGGGCATGACATGGCAGCCGGCATACACGACAAACCGAAAAAAGTTCTGGTCCTCGGTTCCGGGGGTCTTAAAATAGGACAGGCCGGGGAATTTGACTACTCGGGCTCCCAGGCCCTCAAGGCCCTCAGGGAAGAGGGCATAGAAACCGTACTGATAAATCCCAATATAGCGACTATCCAGACCAGCGAGGGCATGGCCGACAGGACCTATTTTCTGCCTGTTACTCCGGCCTTTGTAAAACAGGTCATCGAAAAGGAAAAACCCGGCGGCATACTCCTCTCCTTCGGCGGGCAGACCGCCCTGAACTGCGGCGTTGATCTTGAACGGCAGGGCGTGCTCGCCGCCAATCAGGTCAGGGTGCTGGGCACCAGTATTAAAACCATTGAGGATACCGAAGACAGGGAACTCTTTGTAAAGCGCCTCAACGAGATAGGCGCCAAAACGCCGAAAAGCATCGCCGTTCCGGCCGGGGGCAAAAAAGGCGGCGTGGAACAGGCGCTCAGGGCGGCGGAAACCATAGGCTATCCTGTCATGGTGCGCGTCGCCTATGCCCTGGGGGGCTCAGGCTCCGGTATATGCCGTAACGGGAACGAACTCCGCCGCCGCTGCGAGAAAGCCTTTTCCCATGCCCCCCAGGCGCTGGTGGAAGAATGGCTCGGCGGCTGGAAGGAAGTCGAATACGAAGTGGTACGGGATATGTACGATAACTGTATCACGGTCTGTAATATGGAAAATTTCGATCCTTTGGGAATTCATACAGGCGAAAGCATAGTAGTGGCCCCGTCGCAGACCCTCAGCGATTCAGAATACCACAAGCTCAGGCGCATAGCCATTGACGTTATACGCCACCTCGGCATAGTGGGAGAATGTAATGTCCAGTACGCCCTTGATCCCGAATCGGAGGACTACCGCATCATCGAGGTAAACGCCCGGCTCTCCCGGAGTTCGGCCCTTGCCTCCAAGGCCACAGGCTATCCCCTTGCCTTTGTGGCGGCCAAGCTTGCCCTGGGCTATGCCCTTACCGATATAGAAAACCGCATTACCAGGGTAACCAAATCGTGTTTTGAGCCGGCCCTGGACTACTGCGTGGTCAAGGTTCCCCGCTGGGATCTTACCAAATTCAAAAACGTGGACCTCCGCATAGGTTCCGAGATGAAGTCCGTCGGCGAGGTTATGTCCATAGGCAGGAATTTTGAGGAAGCCCTGCAAAAAGCCCTGCGCATGACCGGCATAGGCGCTCCCGGTCTTTCATCTGACGACAGCCTCTGCGGCGCGGACAGGGACAAAATCAGGGACAGCCTCGCCAGACCCACGGACCGCCGCGTCTTCATGATATACCGGGCCCTTGCCGAAGGCTGGTCCGTGGACCGCGTTCACAGGCTCACCAGGATAGACAAGTGGTTCCTCCATAAAATCGCCGGGGTCCTGCAACTGGAAAAAGAACTGAGAGTCCCGGAAAAGGGAAAGAGAGCCGGACCTTCTCCCGAACTCCTTGCCAGGGCGAAAAAATACGGATTTTCCGATGGGCGTATCGGGGAGTTTACCGGCCTTAGCGAAATGGAGGTCCGGTCCCTCAGGGAAGAATACCGGATACGGCCTGTGGTCAAGCAGATAGATACCCTGGCCGCCGAGTACCCGGCAAAAACCAATTACCTTTACATGACCTACGCCGGATCGGGTCCGGGAAGCGGTGCGGCCCATGATACGGCCCCCGCCGGCCGGGGAGTCATGGTCCTGGGCTCAGGCGCGTACCGCATAGGAAGCAGCGTTGAATTCGACTGGTGCTGCGTCAACGCGGTTGAGACCGTCCACAAACTGGGCCGCTATTCCATCATGGTCAACTGCAATCCCGAAACGGTTTCTACCGATTACGACATGTGCGACAGGCTTTATTTTGAAGAACTGTCCCTGGAGCGGGTGCTTGATATTTACGAACTTGAACGGCCCGACGGCATCATGCTTTCCATGGGCGGCCAGATTCCCAACAACCTGGCCACCGGGCTCTACGCCGCCGGGGTGGTGATCTACGGAACCAGGCCCCAGTCTATTGACATGGCCGAGGACAGAAACAAATTTTCCGCGCTCCTTGACAGGCTCGGCATAGAGCAGCCCGAATGGAAGGAGCTTACCGGTTTTGCCGGGGCCAGGACCTTCGCCGCCCAGGCCGGCTACCCTGTCCTGATACGGCCAAGTTATGTGCTTTCGGGCGCGGCGATGAATGTTGCCTGGGATGACGAGAGCCTCGAAGTATTCCTCAGGGCCGCCGCCGATGTCTCGGCAGAACACCCTGTGGTCATCTCCAAGTTTATCGAGAATTCCAAAGAGATTGAAATCGACGCCGTGGCCTCCAGGGGCGAAATACTTTTTCACGCCATCACCGAGCATGTGGAAAACGCCGGCGTTCATTCGGGAGACGCCACGGTGGTGCTTCCCGCCCAGAGGCTTTACATAGAAACCATACGGAAAATACGGAAAATCAGTTCCGAAATCGCCAGGGCCCTTGATATTACCGGACCCTTCAATATCCAGTTTCTCGCCCAGCGCAACAAGGTCAGGGTTATTGAATGTAACCTCAGGGCCAGCCGGAGCTTTCCCTTCTGTTCCAAAATAAGCCGCGTCAACATGATAGAGATGGCGGCGCGGGCCATGCTCGACGAACCCCCGCAGAAGGCCCCTTCCTCGGCGCTGGACCTTGAATGGGTCGGCGTCAAGGCCGCACAGTTCAGCTACTCACGGCTCCACGGCGCCGACCCTGTCTCCGGTGTGGAAATGGCCTCTACCGGCGAAGTCGGCTGCATAGGTTCCGACCTTAACGACGCCTTTCTCAAGGCCCTGCTCTCGGTAGGCTACCGTATGCCGAAAAAACGCATACTCCTTTCAACAGGACCTATTGAGGACAAGTTGAATTTTCTTGACTCGGCCCGCAAGCTCACCGGCATGGGCTTCGAACTCGTCGCGTCCAGGGGAACGGCAAAATTCCTGTCTTCCAACGGCGTGGAGGTAAAGGCCCTCAACTGGCCCCTTGAGTCCAGGGAGCCGAATATCGCGGGCTTCATCAAAAGGGGCGAGGTTGACCTGGTCATCAACATACCCAAAAACAACCGGGAGACCGAACTCAAAAACGACTACATCATACGCCGCATGGCCGTTGATTTTGACATTCCCCTCTTTACCAACATACGGGTGGCCAAGCAGTTTATAGACGCCCTGGCCTATGAAAGGGACAAGGGGCTGGAAATAAAAGCCTGGGAAGACTACGGGCATCCTCCCGGCCGCGCCTCCTAACGTATGGTAAAGCGCAGGGGATACCGGTAGCGCACGGCCACGGGAATCCCGTTGGCCTCGGCGGGTACGCCTGTCAGCCCCTCAAAGGCCCTGAGAGCCGCCTGGCCGAAACCCCGGCCCGGAGGGTCTTCCCTGAGTATGGTAATCCTCCGCACCGCACCGTCCCGGTCCACAAAAAGTTCGAGGTACACAAGACCTTCTATATTGAAGCGCAGCGCCTGGGGAGGATAGCTGAGCCTGTTCCGTATCGCGTCATCCGAAAAGGAAGGGGGCTTTGAAACCAGGTGCATGGGAAGATATTCAACACCGGCGGCCCCTAACGGTGTTTCAGCTAACGCGGTTCCGGCTAAGGTTTCAGGCTCCCCCTGTCCGGGTCCGGTTATGCTCAGGAGGCCGGGTATATCCCCTGCCTCAGGGAGAGGCCCGGGGGAAGGATGCGTCTCTTCCGGCGCTGCCTCTTCTTGCGCGCCCCGGAGCGTATCAGGGGAAAAAAGCGTTTCCCCTATGTCGGTGAGCTTCATGACGAAGACGGCCTCTTCGCCTTCCGTACCTCCTATCCTGATGAAGGGGGAAAAAAGCAGCAGCAGATGAAAGGCCAGGGCGGCGGCAAAGAAGGCCGGAAGGCGCTTTCCCGTTGTCATGGGCTGTCCTTTACCACAAAGCTCACCGCCCGGTACTGGAGGCGCTGCAGCACGGTGATTACGCCCTGAAC
>JAISCK010000032.1 GCA_031265635.1 Spirochaetaceae bacterium | reverse complement strand
GTATAGACCATAATATATTAAAACCGTTTTTAGAAAAGAACGGTTCGGAGGTAATCAATATGTTATTCGGAGAATGGAAGCTGGAAGACGCGCTGGTAGTTGAGCGTGAGGAAGGCCGGGAGGAACGGGAAACTGAAATCGCCAAAAATGCCTTGGGAGAAGGCGCTTCGGTGGAATTTATCCAAAAAATTACCGGGCTTTCGACCGAGACCATCCAAAGCCTCGCGAACCGGTGACTTTCATTTTTAGTACAAAACGGCTCGGAGGTAAGCAATAAGCAGAGAGCCGCACTTCGATAACTGTCTCGCTCTTCTTCTGCTCCCTGTTATCTGCTCTCCGCTCTCTGATAACTGCTCCCTGTTGATGATTTTTCCACAGTTATGCTCTATGATGAAATAATATGGGTGTAACCATACCAAAACGGATCAGCGCGGCGATACTCAACTCTCTTTCCGCCGGGGTCGTGCCCCGTATAGGGCTGGAATATGTGGCCGTGGGCCGGAAAAGGGAGATTGAGATCATCCTGAACGACCTGGAGAACTTAAGCCAGGGCGCCGCGGCTTTCCGTTTCATTGTGGGGAGGTATGGGAGCGGCAAGAGCTTCTTTCTCCAGGCCATAAGGAATTACGCCATGGACAAGGACTTCCTGGTGGCGGACGTGGATCTTTCCCCGGAAAAACGGCTTTCCGGCGCGGGCCGCCAGGGCCTTGAAACCTACCGGGAACTGATGCAGCGGCTCTCCACGAAGCTGCGGCCCGACGGGGGCGCCCTGGAAGCGGTACTCCAGAAGTGGATCAACGCCGTCAAACTTGAGGTGATGAAAGGGGGAATCGCCATCGACGACGAAAAACTCCCCTCCCAGGTGGAATGGCGCATCTACGAGACCATCTCCGCCATGGAAGGTTTCGCCCACGGCTTCGATTTCGCCGCTGCGGTGGCCGGCTATTACAAGGCCTTCATCCAGGACGACGAGGAACGAAAACACGCGGCGATCAAGTGGCTTCGGGGCGAATACGCCACCAAGACGGAGGCCCGCCTCCTGCTCCCGGTCGGGGAGATCATCACCGATGAAAACTGGTACGACTACGTCAAACTTATCGCCGCGTTCGGCGCGGCCATAGGCTACCGCGGGCTCCTCATCTTCATTGATGAAAGCGTGAACCTCTACAAAATCACGAACCGCCAGTCCCGGGAAAACAACTACGAAAAACTGCTTTCCATGTTCAACGATGTCATGCAGGGGAAGGTCCGCAACCTGGGCCTCTACCTTGCGGGGACTCCCCAGTTTATCGAGGATGAACGCCGGGGGCTCTGGAGTTACGCCGCCCTGAAAAGCCGTCTTCAGGACAGCCGCTTTGTCCGGGAGGACCGCCCGGATTCAAGCAGCCCCATTTTGAGGCTCGCCAAACTGAGCCACGAGGAGATCTTCGTACTCCTGGAGCGGCTGCGGGACATACACGCCCTTCACTACGGCTACACGCCGGTCCTTGGGGAACGGGAACTCGCGGACTTCATGGCCCTTGTCTTCGCAAGCCCCGGCGCCGCGGAATTCACCACCCCCCGGGAAATCACCCGGGACTTCCTGGGGGTTCTCAACATCCTGCGGGACGAGAAGAATTCCCGCGCCGCTTTCGACAGCCTCCTTCGCAGCGAAGGTTTCCACCCGGGAGCCGTGAACGCCGGGGAAGCGGAAGGGGATATGTACAGCACCTTTGAGGTGTGAGAACAGGCGGATTCCGTGCCGGACAACAACATTGTTATTTATAACCAGAGCGACGCCGCGCCGTATTCACGGCTCGCCCCTTTTGTGCGGGAATATATCTACGAACAAAAATGGAAGGAACTCCGGGGCATACAGGAGGCCGCCATAGAAGCGGTGTTTGACGGCTCAGGCAGCATCCTCATCGCTTCGGGAACCGCGTCGGGCAAGACCGAGGCGGCCTTCTTCCCCGTCATTTCGCTCCTGTCCCAAAAAAGCGCCGCCTCCACAGGGGTCCTCTACATAGGCCCCCTCAAGGCCCTCATCAACGACCAGTTCGAGCGCCTCTCCCCCCTTCTGGACCGGGGAAACATCCCGGTATGGCGCTGGCACGGGGATGTGGGGGAAGACCATAAAAGGCGGTTTCTGGAAAACCCTTCGGGAATTTTGCAGATCACCCCGGAATCCCTGGAAGCCCTGCTCCTCCGCTGCTCCACAAAAATAGCGGCCCTGTTCCGGGATCTGGCTTTTATCATCATAGACGAGGTCCACGCCTTTATGGACAGCCCCCGGGGCGCGCAGCTTCTCTGCCAGCTCGCCCGCATTGAGGAAGCAGCCGGGTGCCGGCCCCGCCGCATAGGGCTTTCGGCGACATTGGGGGATTACGACGCGGCCCGGCAATGGCTCCGCGGCGAAGTTTTCCCTTCGCACCCGGAAGCCGGCGGCAGCGAAACGACCCTTATCAGGGAGGAGGGCGTCAGGAAAAAGATAAGCGTCGCCGTCGATCATTTCTCCGAGTACGACGGCACGCCTGACGCCGCGTGTTACGAAGCCCTGTACAAACAGTGCCGGGAGTACCCGGTGTCCCACGGAAAATGTATCGTCTTTACCAACAGCCGCGTTGAGGCCGAAGAAACCACGGCGGCCCTCCGCTCCCTTGCCCTGGACCGGGGCGCGGAGGACGTGTTTCGCGTTCATCACGGAAGCATAGCGGGGACCCTGAGGGCGGAGGCGGAACAGGATCTGAAGGAAAAGGAAGGCCCGGTGGTTACCGTGGCAACGGGAACCCTGGAACTGGGGATAGACATAGGGAAGCTGGACCGCATTGTACAGATAGGCCCGCCGGGAAGCGCGGCCGCCTTTGTCCAGCGCCTGGGCCGCTCCGGGCGGCGTTCCGGCAAGGGGGAAATCTACTTCAGCGTGCGGGATGAAGACAGCGGGGACATCATAAACGCCGTGCCCTGGAACCTCATCAGAACTATCGCGGTGGTACAGCTTTACCTTGAAGAAAAGTGGATAGAAGGGGCTGTTTCCCGGCCTTTCCCCTACAGCCTCCTCTGCCACCAGACCCTGAGCATACTGGCTTCCCTGGGGGAACAGGCCCCCCCGGAACTGGCGCGGCGCGTACTGACACTGCCGCCTTTTGCCCGTATACCCCAGGAAGACTACCGGGAACTCCTCCTGCGCCTCATCAGCCTTGAGTACATTCAAAAGACCGAGGAGGGAAAGCTCCTCCTCGGTCTTGAGGGGGAATTCCTGGTGAATCACTACTCTTTCTACGCGGTCTTTCCGGACGAGGCGGAATACCGGGTACTGCGGGACGGACAGGAACTGGGGACCGTCAACTTCCTTCCCCCGGAAGGCGGCGCATTGGCCCTTGCGGGCAGGTACTGGCAGGTCCGGGGTTTTGACGCGGCGCACCGTGAAATCTACGTGGAAAGCGCCGGTGAGGGC
>JAISCK010000028.1 GCA_031265635.1 Spirochaetaceae bacterium | reverse complement strand
GACTGCGACCGGGACGCCCTGCTTGCCACCGTGTCGCCTCATGGCCCGGTCTGCCACACCGGGGCGTACAGTTGTTTTGAGACAGGCCGCGCCTATACCGGAGAGCTGCTCCAGTCCATCATAGCCGGGCGTTTCAGGAATCCTGTCGCCGGTTCCTATACGGCAACGCTGGATGACACTCTTGTACGGGAAAAAATCATGGAAGAAGCCCAGGAAGTCTGCGAGGCCCGGACCCATGACGAAGTTGTCTGGGAAGCCGCCGACCTGCTTTTCTTTCTTACCGTGCTCATGACCAGAGAAAAGGTCAGCGTAAAAGAAGTTCTCGCCGAACTTGACCGGCGCCACAAGAAATAAGCCGATGAGCGTATACTGGAACAGCCTGGTAAGGGGGCTTTCGCCCTATGTGCCCGGAGAGCAGCCCAGGGACAGGAAATGCATCAAGCTCAACACCAATGAAAATCCCTATCCGCCGCCGCCCGGTGTCATCAGGGCGATAGAGGAGGCCGCGGGCCCGGAACTCAGGCTCTATCCCGATCCTTCCTGCGCCCTGCTCCGGGAAGAAGCCGCTTCCTTTTTCGGCGTAAGACCGGAACAGGTTTTTGCCGGTAATGGATCGGACGAGGTTCTTGCCTTTGCCTTTGCCGCGTTTTTTGAACCCGGCGCAAAGCCCGTCCTGTTCCCCGATATCAGCTATAGCTTTTACCCGGTCTACGCCCGGTTCTGGAACACCCCTTCGCGGACCGTTCCGCTGAAAGAGGATTTCTCGATTGACTGCCGGGATTATTTGATTCCATCAGGCGGCGCGGTCATAGCCAATCCCAACGCGCCCACAGGCCGGGGCCTTCCTGTCCGGGACCTCCTTTCCATAGCCGAATATATGGAGCGGTCGCGGGAAACTCCGGCAAAAGGCGAAAGCGGCGCACCGCTGTCTGACAGGAAGAAGCCGGTTTTGATTATCGACGAAGCCTACACGGCCTTTGCCGGAGAGGAGGGCGTTGTATCCGCTGTTCCGTATATTGACGCCCATCCCAATATACTCGTTGTGCATACCCTTTCCAAATCGGCTTCCCTTGCGGGGCTCAGGATTGGCTTTGCCATAGGCAGCGAGGAACTCATCGAGGGGCTTTGCCGCGTAAGGGATTCTTTTAATTCCTATACCCTTGACCGCCTTGCCCAAGCCGCCGCTACGGCGGCGTTTAGGGAAAAGGCATATTATAACGAAGCGAACCGAAAAATTATCGTTACGCGAAAGCGGGTAAGCGCCGCCCTTGCCGGCATGGGTTATAGCGTGATTCCTTCCCAGGCGAATTTTATTTTTGTGCGCCACCCCAAAAAAAGCGGCGGCAGGTTTTTTGCCTGTCTTAAAGAGCGGGGCATACTGGCAAGGCACTTTAACACGGGCCGCACCGTTGATTACCTCAGGGTAAGCATAGGAAGCGACGCGGAAATGGACGCCTTTCTTGAAGCCTGCAGGGGAGAAAATGCATGAAGCTGATTAACCAGGGGGAATTTGACGCCTACTGGAAAGAGTTCCGGCCCTTGTCCATGGACGGGGAAGCGGACAGGATTGCCGGGGAAATCATCAGCGCCGTAAGACGCGAAGGGGACGCCGCCGTCAGGCGCTATGCGGCCCGCTTTGACAGGGGCCTGCCCGAAACGTTTGAAATCCCCTTTGCCCGGGCGGAAGAAGCCTGGGCCTGGCTGGAAAAAGAGGACGGCGCGCTTTCAGGCGCCCTTGCCCTGGCAGCCGGAAACATACGCCGCTTTGCCCTCAGGCAGAAGGCCCAATTCAGCGATTTTGAATATGAATGCGCGCCGGGGATTCTTGCCGGCCAGAAAGTCATTCCTGTGGAAAAGGCCGCGGTGTATGTTCCCGCGGGACGCTTTCCCCTCATATCTTCGGCGCTCATGGGCCTTGTGCCTGCCCTGAGCGCCGGAACAGGGGAAGTCATTCTTGCCTCGCCGCCCCTTGAAGACGGTCTCCCCGACAGGCGCATACTCGCCGCGGCGTCAGCCGCCGCCGTGGTATGCCGGACCGCCGATGATGTTTTGCCCGACGACGCGGCATGTGGCGCGGCGTCCGGCCGTCTCAGGATTTTCGCCCTGGGCGGGGCACAGGCCATAGCCGCGCTGGCCCTGGGCACTGAAAGCGTTCCCAGGGTTGACCTCATTACAGGCCCTGGGAACAAGTATGTGGCGGCGGCAAAACGCCTTCTGTCGGGAGAAGTGGGCATAGATTTTGTCGCCGGACCCACCGATGTGCTTGTTATCGCGGATGATTCAGAAGCCGCCGACGCAAAACTTATCGCCGCCGACCTTCTTGCCCAGGCCGAGCATGACGCCGACGCCCGCGCCCGCCTCCTTGTCCCCGGCAGGGCCCTTGCCGCGAAGGTCATGGAAGAACTGGAAAAACAGCTTGCTTCCCTCGCCGCTTCCGCCATGGTTTCTCTTGACCGGGGCGGCCTCATTATCATATACGACACCAAAGAAGAAGCTCTGCGCATCGCCAATACCATAGCCCCGGAACACCTTGAACTACAGGTAAAGGACAGCCGGGAGTGGATTCCCCAGCTCCGCAATTTCGGTTCCCTTTTTATAGGAAAAGAAACCGCCGAAGTTTTCGGCGATTATTCGGCGGGCATCAACCACACCCTCCCCACATCAGGCGGCGCCCGGTATTCAGGGGGGCTCTCGGTACGCCATTTCCTCAAGACCCCCACCACGCTCAGGGCCTCCGGAGACTCCGAAGCGGTACGCAGGGCCGCCGAAATCATAGCCCGCGCCGAAGGACTCAGGGGCCACGAGGCCAGCGCCAGAATGCGGGCGGCGGAGCCGCGGGAACCGTAACGCGGCCCTGCTGACAGATCTTTCAGGGGGTAAAAAGGGGCTCCGTTTTTGCGGAGCCCCAAAGAGAAAAGAAAGAACGGCGAAGAGAATTGTTTCGCCTTCTTAATACACCGTTTTAGAACCAAGCGGGTTGATGGCTGGTTCTCCTGCCAGCGGGCAAGACCGGTGTCGCTTAGCCCTGCCTTTCCCAGGGCCTTGGCAGCCGCTTCCAGGATAGCCTAACTGGAACTTGCCGCGCCCCCCTGCGGCACAGCCTGAGGTCTGCGCCTACTTCCCAAATGACGCGGTTCATTTCCGGGCGGCGTGGGCCCCGGCGATACGTCCCCCTGTCGCGGCGAAGGTCAGCGCGGAACCGCTAAAGTAATACTGGTTGTAGTACGGCCTGTTGGACATGGAACCTACGGCGTAGAGACCCTCAATCACACTGCCGTTGCCGCGTAACACCTGTTGATCGTAGTTGGTCTTGACGCCTCCCAGGATATCAGTACCGGCGGGTATGGTCTCAATAAGATAGAAGGGTCCTGAATTGCCAAGCGCCTTGAGGAATTGAG